>JACDAO010000590.1 GCA_013695405.1 Acidobacteriota bacterium
GAATCGAGGATTCCGGCGCGCACAGCGGTCCGGCACGCCGGGCATTCATCTTGCTCTGGCGTGGGAGCAACTGCGGCACTACCGGTAATCGGCATCCGCCGACGGTACGTGAGCGGTCCGATGACGCCCATGCCTTCGATCGCCTCGTCCCTGTCCGAAGCGCAGATGATGTCGGCGCTGCGCCAGACCCTGAGCCGGGCCGCTGCCAGGCAGGTCGTGTCGGCCAGCAACCTCGCCAACCTGAACACCCCGGGCTACAAGGCCCAGGAGATCGACTTCGGGACCGCGTTGTCGGCCCAGGTTGGTGGCGGCACCACGATCGCCACCACCAACGCCCGGCACCTCGGGGGCCCCGTCGAGACCGGATCGGCGGCGGCGACGCGCGACGCCGAGGGTCAGGCAGCGCGACGTGACGGCAACACCGTGCAGGTCGACCGGGAACTCCTGAACATGACGCGCGCATCCGGCGAGTTCGCCCGCGCACAGACCGCCCTGGCCGCCAAGTTTCGGCTGGTGCGCTACGCGATCAACGAGAGCCGGTAGCCCATGTCAACCCTCAACTCCGCGGTCAGCGTCGCCGCCAGCGCCTTGTCCGCCGAGCGGACGCGCATCGAAGTGGCGGTCTCCAACCTGGCCAACGCCGAGTCGACGCGCGGCGCCGACGGCAAGCCGTATCGCCGGCGCGATGTGGTGCTCACCAGCGACGCACTCGCCAGCTTCGACGACACGCTCGGGCGCGCGTCCGCAGTCGGGGTCAAGGTCGCCGCGATTACCGAAGACACGGCCGCAGCCCGACGCCGGTACGATCCGTCGCACCCCGACGCAGACGGCGAGGGCTACGTGGAACTGCCTAA
Organism: Acidobacteriota bacterium; assembly: GCA_013695405.1. GTDB lineage: Bacteria > Acidobacteriota > Vicinamibacteria > Vicinamibacterales > Vicinamibacteraceae > Luteitalea. The sequence continues at coordinate 855 of JACDAO010000590.1, forward strand.
CGTCAATCCGGCCGAGGAAATGGTCGACATGGTCGGCGCCTCGCGCGCGTATCAAGCCAACCTGACGGCCATCAACCTGATTCGCGACCTGGTCGCGAAGTCGCTCGAACTCGGGAGGGCATGACCATGGCCATCGATGCCATCGCCGCCAAAGTCATCACCGGCGTCGGCACGTCGCCCGCGCCCGTCGCCGAGACCGGCGCGTCGGCCGGCGGCGAGAGCTTCGGCGCCTCGCTGTCGCGTCTGGTCCAGAGCGTCGAGTCGAGTCACACCGGCGCCAACGAGGCGGTGTCGGGGATGCTTAACGGCCAGACCGACGTGCACGACGCGATGATCGCCCTGCAGCGGGCCGACCTCACGCTGCAGTTTGCCGTGCAGGTACGCAACAAGATGATGAATGCGTACCAGGACATCATGCGGATGCCGATCTAGCCGTGGCCTTTCTTCCCGTGCAGTGGCAGACCGTGATCGAGAGGGCCCGCGTCGTCCGCGGCTCGCTCAGTACCGCTCAGATGTTCTCGCTGGGTGGCGTCTTCGTCGCCGTGGTCGGCCTGCTGATTGGTTCGACCTGGTACGTGAACCGCACCGAGTACAGGGTCCTGTTCACCGAGATGAACGCCGACGAAGCCTCCAAGGTGGTCGACCGCCTGAAGGCCGACGACGTGCAGTACCAGTTGGCCGACGGTGGCCGATCGGTGCTGGTACCGGAAGCGGCGATCGACTCCCTGCGACTCACCTTCGCAGGCGAAGGATTGCCGACCAGCGGCCGGATCGGCTTCGAGATCTTCGACAAGGTCGCCTTCGGCCAGACCGAGTTTCTCGAGCACGTCAACTACCGCCGGGCGCTGGAGGGCGAGCTGGCCCGCACCATCTCGACGCTGTCCGAGGTACAGAGCGCGCGCGTGCACATCGCGATGGCCAAGGAGTCGCTGTTCGGAGCCCGCGAGCAGCCGGCCAAGGCCTCGGTGGTGCTGACACTGAAGGGCAGTCGCCCGCTGCCGAACGCGTCGGCCCATGCCGTCACCAGCCTGGTGGCCGCCGCGGTCGAGGGGCTCGGCGCCGAGCAGGTCGTGATCGTCGACAGTTTCGGCCGGGCGCTCGCGCGTGGCGCTACCGGCGCCGACGACGGGCCGCTGGGCGGCGCCGAGCTCGATCGCCAGGCCAGGTACGAGCGGGACATCGGCACGCGCGTGGTCGCGTTGCTCGAGCCGGTGGTGGGTGTCGACCGCGTCCGTGTCAACGTCACGGCCCGCCTGCACGCCGCCTCCGAGGAACAGACCAAGGAGGAGTACGACCCGACGACGGTCCTGCGCAGTCGTCAGCTCGTGATCGACGGCGGGTCCGGGTCGACCGCTCAGGGCATCGCTGGCGCGCGCGCCAATCTTCCCCCCGCAGTGCAGCCGGACGGCACCCCTGCGCCCCCGGTCGTGCCGCCGGCGACGGTCACACCCGGCACGATCCTGACGAAATCCTCGGATCTGTCGAATTACGAAGTGAGCAAGACGGTCACCCACACCATCCGCCCACGAGGCGAGCTGTCGCGCCTGTCGGTGGCGGTGATCGTCGACGACATGCGCCAGACCCTCACGGCCCAGGACGGCACGGTGTCGACCACGCACAAACCGCGCGAGCCGGCCGAGATGCAGAAGCTGCAGAA
>JACDAO010000592.1 GCA_013695405.1 Acidobacteriota bacterium
CGTGTCGCGGCCCGTCACCCGGCGGCAACGCGATTGACGCGGGGTCGCCCGGCGACAGCACACCCGCCTGCGCGTCGAATTGCCAGACGAAAATCCGGTCGAGGCCAAGGTCCGGCACGATCACGTATCGGCCCGCGGCGTCGGCCTGGATCATGTGCGCATGCGGCATGTCGTGACCGCTGAAGGCAAAGCTGCCCGGCGGCGCGTTGGTCGCCCGCTTCGGCCCGACCGTCCCGGTCGTCTTCTTGACGTCGCTGGCCCGGCCGAGCCGTCCATCGCCCTGGATCGGCAGGACCGCCACCGAGCCGCCCGCGTAGTTGGCCACCAGCAGATGCCGACCGGTCGGGTGGACGCTGGCATAGGTCGGCCCGACGCCCCCCGAGCTGACGGTGTTCAGCCGGGTCAACTGCCCGGTGGTCCGGTCCACGGCGAACGCACTGACCGTCCCCGAGGTCCCGTTCTCGACCAGGTCGGTGGCGTTGGTCGAGTAGACACGCGTGCCGGCGGCATTGAAGGCCAGCGCGCTGGGGCTGGTCGCGTGCTCGACGATCCCGGCGGGCGAGAGCGCACCCGTGCTGCGATCGACCTGGAAGATGTGGATGCCCCGGCCATTGCCCGGCGGCAGATCCACTTTCCCCGGGGGCGTGTCGACCGGACTGGAACTGTAGGTCCCCACGTACGCCAGCAGGGGACCGAATGCGGGCGACGCCTGGGCTGCAGCCCGGCGGGCCACGCTGGGTGCGATGAGCGCGGCACCCGTCGCGCGTCCGACGAAGGCCCGGCGCGTCAGTGTCTGGGCCGATGAGGCATCATCTCGAACGCGTGTCATGGGAGCGGCCTCATGATGCCACGGGGACGGACCAGGCCGTGCCCTCCCGTGCGTTGGACCATCCTGGCGACGTTTCTTCGATTACAGGCCTGTGAGCCCCGTGCCCGGCGAGCGCAAGAGACCACCCCCGGTTGCCCGTGCGCGTCCGCGCGGTCACGGCGAACCAGCAGCAGGAAGGTGACAGATGACGTTCCGGCAAATGTCGATCGCGATACTGACGACGAGCATGTGCCTCGGGCTGTTGCCGTGCAGCGCGGCATGGGGCCGACAGTCACAAACGCAGCACGAGCATCGTGTCGAGGGCGGCCTCGGGTCCGTGCGGTTCGACACCTCGTGCGCCCCCGCCGTGCAGCAGGAATTCAATCGCGGCGTCGCGTTGCTGCATTCCTTCTGGTTCTCCGCTGCCGTCGCGTCGTTCACCAAGGTCCTCGAGGGCGACCCGCGTTGCGTCATGGCCCACTGGGGCATCGCGATGAGCTGGTGGGGCAACCCGTTTGCGGCGTCTCGGACACCGCAGGGCTTCGAGAACGGCCGTGCCGCTGTCGCCGCGGCGCGTGCGACCGGGGCCGGTACCGAGCGCGAGCAGGCGTACGTCGGGGCGGCCGAGTTGCTCTATCAGGACGCGGCCACTCGGGACCAGCGAACGAGGACCGTGGCCTACGAGCGCGCGATGGGGGCACTCGCCGGCAGGTACCCAGACGACGTCGAGGCGCGGATTTTACACGCGCTGGCGTTGGCGCAGACGGCATTGCCGACCGACAAGACCTACGCGAACCTGCGCCAGGCCGCCGACATTCTCGAGAAGGAATTCGCGACGCAGCCGGAGCACCCTGGGCTGGCGCATTACATCATCCACAGCCTCGACGTACCGGCGTTGGCACCGCGGGCGCTCGTGGCGGCCCGCCGCTACGCGAAGATCGCACCGGCCGCGCCGCACGCGCTGCATATGCCGTCGCACACCTTCACCCGCGTCGGGTCGTGGCAGGAGTCGATCGACACCAACCTGGCCTCGGCGGAGGCCGCGCGCAAGGACAACGCCACGGCGGAGCAGCTGCACGCGCTCGACTACCAGGCGTATGCCTACCTGCAGCTGGCACGGGACTCGTCTGCGAAACGCACGCTCGATGCGCTTGCCGAGCTCGCTCCGAAAATCCACACCGCGGGTGCTGGCAACGCCGCGCCGCCGGCGGCCGGCCACTACGCGCTGGCGGCAATCCCGGCACGGTATGCGCTCGAACGGGATGCGTGGGCGGAAGCCGCATCGCTGGTGGCACCGCAGACGCCGACGGCCTGGGCGGATGCCGTCACGCACTTCGCCAGGGCGCTGGGCGCAGCCAGACTGGGACACGTGGCCGCGGCACGTCACGATCTCGACCGCCTCGCGGCGCTACGCGACGGGCTCACGGCTGCCGGGGATGCGTACTGGAGTCAGCAGGTGGAGATTCAGCACCGCGCGGCGACGGCATGGGTGACGCTGGCCGAGGGTCGGAAGGACGACGCGCTGTCGGTGATGCGCGAGGCGGCGGCGATGGAGGACGCGACCGAGAAGGCGGCGGTCACGCCCGGCCCGATCAAGCCGGCGCGAGAGTTGCTCGGCGACATGCTACTCGGTGTCGAGCGTCCGGTGGAGGCGCTGGCCGAGTACGAAGCAACGCTGAAGAAGGAGCCGAACCGCTACCGGGCGATCGCCGGTGCCGCCCGTGCCGCCTCGGCGGCCGGGCAGGCGACGTCAGCCGCGACCTACTCGCGCCAGCTGGTGGACATGACCAAAGGCGCGGATGAGCCGTTGCGTCCGGATTTGGTCGAAGCGCGCCGCGCCGCACGCTGAGGCACCTGTGGTGGAAGCTTTCGTGTCACCGCCGAGTCGTAGATACTAAAGCACCTGTCCCATCTCCCCGCGTCAGGGTCGCGCGGGCCTGGA
>JACDAO010000624.1 GCA_013695405.1 Acidobacteriota bacterium
ACCCGAGGCAGCGCGCGAATGGTCGCCGCCGCGCGGCCGCGCTCGCGGTGCAGGTTGACGCGGAAACGGCCGATGCCAGTCACCGCGAACGACGCGTCGGCGATGCCGTCGCGGGCATACAGCGCCCGCGCGTGCGGCGGCAGGGCCGGCAGGACGGCCCGCTCGATTTCGTCGCCGGTCAGCAGATCGTCGCCGATCGGCACGATTCGCTTGTCCACCCGAGCCGCCGCCGCGGCATGGCTCACCAGCAACAGGTCGGATCCGTGCCGCTGCACGACGCTGCGCAGCCAGCCGATGAGCCGAGAGGTGTCGCCGGCGACGATGTCGAGCTCGTCGCCTGGCGGTGCCGCCTCACGTCGATCCGGGTCGTCGAGCGCGTTGAGTTCGGCGACCAGACGGTCGATGTCGGATTCAGACATGGGGGCTCAGGGCTCAGGGCTCAGGGCTGTCCTCTGCGCACAGCCGTACAATCCGGCGGTGCGCGCGTTCGGGTCCATTCTGCTCCTGCTGGTGCTCGGCGTCTCCCCTGTGGCGCGGCAGCCGGCGCCGGGCTGGCTCGGCGCACCCGAGCGCGTTGCCGATGGCGTCGACTTGTATCGCGTCGACGCAACCGACCTGGTGAGCCCCGGGGCGCCGCAGTCGGTACGGCTGTTGCGGGTGGATCCGAAACGGGCGCGGCTCCGGCCGGCGCTGGCGGGAACGATGCCGAGTCTGGGCACGGTGCAGGAGATGGCGGCCCGCGACGGCGCGGTGGCGGCGGTCAACGCGGGCTTCTTTCTGCCCACCGGCGACCCGGCCGGCGTGCTCAGGATCGACGGGCGGCTGGTCAGCGACACCACCCGGGCCCGTGGCGCCGTCGCGCTGCTCGACGAGCCGGGTGAGCAGGTGCCGGTGTTCGACCAGGTCACGGCGGTGATCCGGCTGCGCTTTCGAAGCGCCGGCGCGTGGCGCTCGGTGCGGGTCGACGGCGTCGACTCGCCCCGGCGCAAGAACCGCGTGACGCTGTACTCGCCGTCGTCCGGGCCAGCCACCCCGAGCGAGGGCGGGCTGGAGTGGTCGTTGACGGGCACGCCGCTGCGGGCGTCGGCGGCACGGCGGTCGGGTCGCAGTGCCATTCCCGTCGACGGGTTCGTGGTGTCGTTCGGCGGCCTCGCGGCGCCGGCAGCGCTGGCTGGGCTGGCCAGGGCGTCGTCGGTGCAGGTGCGTCAGTCGCTGACTGTGGCGTCCGGCGAGCGGGTGCGCGACTGGATCCGCGCGCCGCAGATCGTCGGCGGTGCCGGCCTGCTGGTCCGCCGCGGCGTCGTGGTCACCGACTGGACTCGCGAGAAGCTCTCACCCTCGTTCGACCTCCGTCGTCACCCACGCACGGTGATTGCCCGCGACGCGAGCCACGCGATCTGGCTGGTCACCGTCGATGGCCGCCAGCCGTCCCGTGCAGCAGGGATGTCCTTTGCCGAATTGCACGCACTGCTGGCCAGGCTCGGCGCCATCGACGCGCTCAACCTCGATGGGGGCGGCTCGACGACAATGGTCGCCAACGGCCAGGTGGTCAACCTGCCGTCGGACCTGACCGGTGCCCGTCGCGTCAGCGACGCATTGCTGGTCATCGCGGGACGGTAAGCTGTCCGCCGGACAAGTCCGGCGGCTACGCGTCCCAGGAGCCCCGGTCGCGAGCGCGGCGCCTATTTCTGCGTGTGCTCGTACGCGAGCCGGCTGATTGTCGCGATCAGCGCGCCACTGCGCTGCTCGTCGTCCAGGCCGCGCACCAGCACCACCAGCACGTAGGGACGCGGGGCGTAGACGATGCCGGCGTCGTGGTGAATGCTGGTGATCTGGCCGGTCTTGTGCGCGACGCGCGTGCCCGCGGGCACGCCGCGAGGGATGCCCTCGTTGAAGCGCTGTCGCTCCAGAATCGCGAGCATCTCGGCGTTCGAAGCAGGCGAGGCGGCGGTGCCAGTGGCCAGCGCCGTGAACAGCGCCAGCAGGCCCCGGGCGTTGGTGGTGTTGTTGAGGCCGGCCCGGAACGCCAGGCCGTCCTCGACGCCGCGCTTGACGTCCATCCCGGTCGCGCCCAGAGCGCGCGCCGCCGCCCGCACCTGCTCGATCCCGACGGTCTCGATCAGGATATTGGTCGCCAGGTTGCTGCTGACGACGATCATCGCCTCGCACAGTTCGCGAATCGGCCGGCGCGTGCCGCGCGCCCCGTAGAGCGTCGTCTCCGAATCGTCGGCCGCCGAGAGCGTGAACGGACTGCCGTCGACGATTGACGCGAAGCGGTCGCGCACCAGCACGGTGTCGTCCAGCGACAGGCGCCCGGCATCGCGCGCCTGGAACAGCGCGATCAGCACCGGCACCTTCATGGTGCTGGCGGCGTGGAACGGCTCGTCCGGATTGACGAGCACCTCGGTATTGCCGTCGAGGGTGCGGAGGGCGACGCCGACCTGCGCACCGGCCGCCCGGGCCGCCTCACGGATCCGCTCGCTCACGCTCTCGGCTCGATCGGCCACCTGCGCGCCGCACCCGGCCGCCGCGGTCAACAGCATCGGCACCAGCAACAGCACGGGAGCGGCCAAGCGTGGCATGCGGCTCAGCCTATCGCAGCTCCGGCGAAGCTCGCGGGGTATGACTGTCCTTCTTGATTCAGCGCTTTACCATCTCGGTATACTCGTCCACGGGGCATCGGAGTGCTTGACCCCGCACCAAGATCCAGACCAGACAGGAGCAGGCCACATGCTGTCCCCACGGACGACGTCCTCCCCGCCATCGCGACGCGTGTGCCGCGCTGCACTGGCCATGCTCTTGCAGCTTGGCCTGGCCGGGCCAGCGCTGGCCCAGTCCACGGCGGTCAACGGCACCATCGAAGGCACCGTCACCGACAACACCGGCGCGGTGCTCCCCGGCGTCACCGTCACGGTGACCAGCCCGGACACCGGGGCCGAGCGCGTTGCCGTCACCAACGAGAGCGGCCTCTATCGGGCCACGCTGCTGCCGCTCGGCGGGTACCGCGTCGTGGCCGAGCTGCAGGGGTTCAAGAAGTTCGAGCAGACCGGCATCAACGTCGGCGCCGGACAGACCGCCACGGTCGACGTGGCGCTGCAGGTCGGCGCCCTCACCGAGACCATCTCGGTAACCGCCGACGCTCCGGTCGTCGACACCGCCAAGGTCGACACCGGTCGCACCCTGAACGAGAACGAGATCAAGAACCTGCCGCTGGTCTCGCGCAATCCCTACAACTTCGCGCTGCTGCAGCCCGGGGTGACCGGCTTCGAGAACTCGGAGTTCGGCGTGCCGCGCTTCAGTGCCAACGGCACGCTGCTGCGCATCAACTACCAGATCGACGGCAACACCAACACCCAGAAGGACCGCGCCGGCCTGCGCCTGCTGCCGGTGTCCGAGGTGTTCGTGCGCGAGGTGAAGGTCATCACCAGCGGCTACGCGCCGGAATTCGGCCAGACCACCGGGCTGGTCTACAACGCGATCACGCCGTCGGGTACCAACCGCATCCGTGGCGCGGGGGCTTACCGCTTCCGCCGCAAGTCGTTCAGCGCCTTCCCGTTCTTCTTCGCCGGCCCACGCACGGACGACAGGCGGCCCGACACCAAGGTCGACACCTTCACCGCCGAAGTGGGCGGGCCGGTCGTCAAGGACAAGCTGCACTACTTCTTCGGCTTCGAGAACACCTATCGGGATCTCTCGGGGCAGAGCGTCATCACGGTGTTGCCCGACAACGCCGCGCGCATCGGCCTGGCGGCGCAGCCCGGTGTGGTCCCCCGCGAACAGACCGGCCGGTTCTTCATCGGCAAGGGCGACTACCAGCTCGCCCCGAGTCATCGCCTGACCGCGCGCAGCCTCGTCTTCCGCAACGACTCGCCGAACAACATCACCGGCGGCCTGACGACGATCGAACGGACCACCGACTTCCTCGACGCGATGGAGAGCTCGTCGGGCCAGCTGGTGTCGTCGTTCGGCAGCAGCATGCTCAACGAGTTCCGCGTCCAGTACGCCCGGCGCGTCCAGGGCCGCGAGGGCAACGAGTTGTCGGCGACCGGCCCGGCGATCAACATCCCGGGCGTGGCCAACTTCGGCGGACCGATCGCGGGTGCGGCAGATGCCGGCTTTGGATTCAGCCAGGGTATTTTCCAGGTGATCAACAACTTCACCCATATCCGCGGCAACCACAGCTACAAGTTCGGCGGCGACTTCCAGTTGATCAAAGACACCAGGACGTCGACGCTGCTGCAGCTCTACACCTTCCCGACCATCGACGCCTACCTGGCGGCCAGGAGCGGCGCCAACCCGCGCGGCTACACCAACTTCACGCAGCTGTTCGGCAATCCCGACTTCGAGATGAAGTCGTCGGCATACAGCTTCTTCGTGCAGGACGACTGGCGCGTGACCCCGGACCTGAAGTTCATCTACGGCCTGCGCTACGACTACTACAACTACCCCGAGGGCGACCCGACCGCGCCGTTCGCGTTCTCGCAGCGGTACAACGACGACGGCAACAACGTCGGCCCTCGCTTCGGGCTGGCGTACACCTTCGGCGCCGACCGCCGTCAGGTGGTGCGCGCCAGCACCGGCATCATGTACGACCAGATGCTGCTCGGAGCCTACGAGACCGCCATTCAGGCCAACGGCAATCCGGAGCGGTTCAACGTGACCCTCACCGGCGCCGCCGCCAACTCGCCGGCCTTCCCCGGATCGCTGGCCGACCTGCCGGCGGGATTCACGCTGCCGCGGCAGTCGATCACCACCGTCGACCCCGACTTCGAGGTCGCGCGTACCTGGCAGAACAACGTCCAGTACGAGCGGGCGTTCGGGCAGAACTTCTACGGCTCGGTCGGCTACGCGTTCGTGCGCGGCAACCTGCTGCCGGTGATCGTCAACATCAACCCGATCAACGCCGCCAGCTCGCTGGCCGACGGTCGGCCGGTGTTCAGTTCGACCATCAACGACACGACCCGCCTCGATTCGCGCTTCAACCAGATCAACGTCGTGCAGTCGGCCGGCGAGTCGACCTACAACTCGATGACGCTGCAGTTCGGCAAGCGACTCAGCCGCGGCATCCAGTTCGACCTGACCTACACGCTCGGCAAGGGCACCGACAACGCGCCGCTGACCACCGTGCTGTCGGTGCAGGGCGACGACGGCGTGAGCGACCCGACCAACCTCGATCGCGACGAGGGGCCGAACCTGCTCGACACCCGTCACAGCTTCGCCGGCAGCATCGTCGCGATGCCGGTCTTCGATGTCGGCAACGGCATCGCCTCGGCGCTGCTCAACGGCAACCAGATCGGCCTGATGCTGCAGTTGAACTCCGGCCTTCCGGTCAACTTGCGCAGCAACCTCGACCTGAACGGCGACGGCGTGCTCGCCGACCGTCCGCTGTTCATCGGCCGCAACTCGCTGTACTTGCCGGCCCGCTACAACGTCGACGCGCGATTCTCGCGCTTCATCCCGTTTCGCGGCAGCGCCCGGCTCGAGGTCGCCGCCGAGTTCAAGAACCTGTTCAACACCGTACAGACGTCGGCGGTGAACCGCGTCATCACGACCAACGCGATCGGCGAGGCGCTGGCCGCCATCCCCGACGACAGCAGCGCGCTGCAGCCGACCGCCGGCTACGAGCAGCGCCAGTTCCAGCTCGGGTTCAAGTTTTATTTTTAGAAGCTGCAGACTACGGGCCACAGGCCACAGGAAGGTAGGGCCCGCTCTCGAGCGGGCCTTTTCCCATTCACATGCGCGATTCACTGACACGTGCCATGCGGACCATCGCGGGGCTCTCCGGCGTTGGCCTGGTACTGGCACTGACCGCACCCGTTCACACGCAGTATCGGCTCCAGCCGGTGGCCGAACGGCCCAACCAGGAGGCGCTCGGTCTGGTGCTGCGTCGGCTCGGCAGCGCCGGCACGCTGATGATGACCACGGCGCACCCCGACGACGAGAACAACGCGTTGCTCGCGCGCTATCGCTACCAGCACGGGCTGCGCACCACGCTGGTGACGGCGACGCGTGGCAACGGCGGGCAGAACGAGATCGGCCCGGAGATGTTCGAGGCGCTGGCCGTGTTGCGCACCGAGGAGTTACTGGCCGCGCATCGCGTCGACGGTGCCGAGCAGTACTTCACCCGGGCGGTCGATTTCGGCTACTCGTTCAGCCTCGACGAGACGTTCGCGCGCTGGCACCGCGACAAGATCCTCGAGGACCACGTCTACTGGATCCGACGGATTCGCCCCGACGTGATCATCGGTTTCCTCTGGGATCACACGCGCGGTGGGGGCCAGCACCACCAGGCCTCGGCCCACATCAGCGCCGACGCGTTCCGGGCCGCGGCCGATCCCGCGCAGTTCCCCGATCAGATCAGTGCCGGGCTGCGGCCGTGGCAGGCCGCGAAGTTCTACTACACCGGCGGCTTCTTCCCGGGCATGACGGTCGATGCGCCAGCCGAACAGATCTGCGCCACCGACGCCAACCAGTTCGACCCGCTGGTCGGACGGACCTACAACGAACTCGGCGCCGAGGCCCGCAGCATGCACATGTGCCAGGGGATGTCGCAGTTGTACGCACTACCTGGCCCGCAGGAGCGGACCTACGTGTTGCAGGACACGGTGCTCGAGGGCACGCCGGTCGAACTGAACACCGACATCATGGCCGGCGTCGACACCGCGTTGCGCAGCCTGGCGCGTTTCGGCCGCGGCGGATCCCCGGCGCTCGGC
>JACDAO010000631.1 GCA_013695405.1 Acidobacteriota bacterium
GCTGTGGCCGCTGTTCGGCGGACTGCTGGCCCTGCTCGCCGGTCGCCTGCTCTGGCAGTGGCGGGCGGTGTGGGCGATGCGGGCCACCGCGGGTGGGCAATTGGGGATGTTCCTGCTGCTGGTCGGCGCCCAGGCCATGCTCGTCTATGCGATCAGCCGCTGCGGCCCATTGTCGCTGTTGACCGTCCGGTACGCGTTGCTCGGCGTGTTCCTGCCGACCGGACTCGGCTTGCTGGTGTGGCTGGTCGAGCCGCGCCGGTCGCTGCGACAGGCCCTGGTGGTCGCGTTGCTCGTCGTGGCGGCGGTCAACGCGCGTGCCCACGCGGAGATGTGGCGTGAGTACTGGCGGGCGCCGCTCTACTCCAACCGGGCGCAACTGGCCGAGGCGCTCGAGCGCCAGGGCATCCGCTACGCACGCAGCGACTACTGGACCGCCTATTACGTCAACTTTCTGACGCAGGAGCGCGTCGTCATCGGCGCCGAGACGTTCTCCCGCATCGCGATCTACGAACGCACGATCGAACAGCATCCGGACGAGGTCGTGCAGGTCGCCACCGAACCATGCGGCACCGCGCCGGCGATTGTTCCCGGCTACTATGTGTGCCCGGCGCGACCCCGCTGACGTCCCCCGCTGCGCCCTCGTCCCGCCTGATGACCGCCCCCGCTGCCGCAACCCCGCCCGACGCCCGGTCCGGTCTGTGGCCCTACGTGGCGATTGCGCGCCCGGACCACTGGTTCAAGAACGGCTTCATGTTGCTCGGCGTGCTGCTGGCAGTCTCGTACGAGCCGGCGGTGCTGTCGCGCGCCGGCCTGTGGCGGCTGGCGATTGCGGTCGCCGCCACCTGCCTGATCGCCTCGAGCAACTACGTGCTCAACGAGATCCTCGATGCGCCGCAGGATCGTCATCATCCCCTGAAGCGCAGCCGGCCGATTCCGTCGGGACGCATCCACCTGCCGCTGGCCTATGCCGAGTGGTTGCTGCTGGCGCTGGCCGGCACCGCACTGGCCTGGACCCTCAACCAGGCGTTCCTGCTGTCGGCGATCTGGCTCTGGGTGATGGGCGTGCTCTACAACGTGCCGCCGGTCCGCACCAAGGAGTGGCCGTATCTGGACGTGCTCAGCGAGTCGGTCAACAATCCAATCCGCCTGTTGCTGGGATGGTTTGCGTTGATTGACGCGCGCGTGCCGCCGCTGTCGCTGGCGATGGCCTACTGGATGGCCGGCGCCTTCCTGATGGCGACCAAGCGATTCGCCGAGTACCGGCACATCGGCAATCCCGAGGTTGCCGCCGCCTATCGCCGGTCGTTCCGCCACTACACCGCGGAGCGACTGCTGGTCTCGATGTTCTTCTATGCGGTGATGGCAGCGCTGTTCGGCGGTGTCTTCATCCTCCGGTATCACGTCGAACTGGTGTTCACCGTGCCGGCGGTGGCCGGCCTGTTCGCGTACTACCTCAGTCTCGGCATGCTCGCCGACAGCCCGGCGCAGCACCCGGAGACGCTCTACCGCCATCGCGGCTTCATGACCTATCTGGCGGTGTGCTTCGCGCTGTTCGTGACCCTGCTGTACGTGCGCATCCCTCGTCTCTACGCGTGGCTCGACGTCGAGCCGAGCACGATGCGCCCGCTGTGGACGCTGGGCGAGACCGCACCCGCCGTCCCGAGTCCTGTGATGAACGATCTCGCACAGCAGTACGTGCGGCTGGTGCTGGCGCTCGGCGAACACGATGCCGACACGGTCGACGCCTACTACGGCCCGCCGGCGTGGCAGGGCCAGGCGCGCGAGGCCAAGTTGCCGCTCGAAGCCATCGTGCACCGCGCCGACCGGCTCGGCGTCGAGCTCGACGCGCTGCCGTTACCAGACGATCCCGACGGCGCGCGGCGGCTGCGGATGCTGCGAGCCCAGCAACGCGCCCTACGGACCCGGGCCGCCACGGTTGCTGGCCGGATGTTGTCGTTCGACGCCGAATCGGCCGCGCTCTACGATGCGGTGGCGCCGACCCACGACGCGGCCCACTTCAATCGCCTGCTGGCCACGCTGGACGACGCGCTCGACGGCAGCGGGCCCGTCGTCGCCCAGTACGAGCGCTTCCGCGCCGGCTACGTGATTCCCCCGGAACGCCTCGACGCGGTGTTCCGCGCCGCCATCGCCGAGTGCCGCGCGCGTACCCGCGCCCACGTCACGCTCCCGCCCGGCGAGGAGTTCACGCTGGAGTACGTCACGGACAAACCGTGGAGTGGCTACAACTGGTACCAGGGCGGCTACCGCAGCCGCATCCAGGTCAACACCGACCTGCCGATCCACATCGACCGGGCGCTCGATCTGGCGTGTCATGAGGGCTACCCGGGCCATCACGTCTACAACGTGCTGCTCGAGCAGCATCTGGTGCGCGAGCGCGGCTGGCTCGAGTGGGCGATCTACCCGTTGTTCTCGCCACAGAGCCTGATTGCCGAGGGCACGGCCAACTTCGGCGTCTCGGTTGCCTTCACCGATGACGAGCGACTGGCCTTCGAGCGCGACGTGCTGTTCCCGCTGGCGGGCCTCGACCCGCCCACGGCCGCGCGTTACCACCAGGTGCAGGCTCTGACGACGCGGCTGGCGTACGCGGGCAACGAGGCCGCACGCCGCTATCTCGATGGCGGCGCGTCGGCCGCCGAGGCCGTCACCTGGCTGCAGACCTATGCGCTGATGAGCCCCGAACGTGCGGCACAACGCCTCCGCTTCTTTGATCGCTATCGCAGCTACGTGATCAACTACAACCTCGGCGAGGACCTGGTGGAGCAGTTCGTCGTCGCCCGCGGTGGGACGCCGCAAGCGGCGCAGCGGCGATGGGACGTGTTCGTCGACCTGCTGCGTGTGCCGCGGCTGCCCAGCGAACTGCGCGCGCCAGCCACCGAGCGCTGACGAGCGCGTCGGCCCGGCCCGGGCGTCGCGGGTCAGGCGTGGCGGCGTGACCCGAACAGGCGATCGAAGTTGCCGGCGAAGATCGCCTGCTGGTCGGTAATCGGCACGGCGAGGTCGTCGAGCACGGCGCGTTGCGTGTCGCGGATCGCGGCATGCCAGCCGCGTGGGAAGAACGACGAGTCGGATCCGAACAGCACGCGCTCCGGACCGAGCACCGCCAGCGTCTGGGCCACGACGTGGCGCAAGGTCAGGCCCGGACTGTACTTCATCCAGCCGTTGCTGCTCGACGAGTCGACGACCACGTTCGGGCAGGTGTCGGCCACCATCAGCAGCTCGCGGAAGAAGCCGCCGCCGAAATGCGGCACGATCACCGGCAGCGACGGGTGACGCAACGCCAGGCCCTGCAGATCGAGCGGGTTGCCGAAACGCGCCTCGAACGGACTGGGCAGTCCGAGCTTCCTGCGGACGCCGACGGTCAGCACGCCGCAGTGCACGAACAGCGCGGTGCCCGGGGTCCCGGCCAGCACTTCGGCCAGGCCGAGCACGCGCGCGTCGACCGGCGAGTAGCCGTGCATGGCGGGGAACAGGCACACCACCCGCATGCCGGGTTGTGCCAACGCCCAGCTCACCCGGGTCAGCGCGCCTTCCTGCGTCGGATCGAGCAGGAACGCGCCGACGAAACGGTCCGGATGGCGGGCGACCGCGCGCGCCACCTGATCCTCCTCGCCGGGCACACTGCCAATCAGCAGGGCGCGCGAGACCGCGGCCTGGCTCAACGTCTCGGCCCAGCGATCGGCCAGCGCCTCGGTGGTCCCCGGTGGCTCGAACCCGACCAAACGAGCCACCTCGACGCCCGGCGTCTCACCCTGCAGGCCCTTCTGTCGGCCCAGCACGTCGAAGAAGCGGGGCGAGAAGAAGTGGCAATGGGCGTCGTTCAAGCGCAGGGGCGGTGTCGTGGTCATCGCAGGGCGGGCTCGGGCGGTGGGGGAAGGCCGGTCATCCTGTCGCCGTCACCACCGGCCGGAGGAATGCGACGGTGCCGACGCGCCGCCGCCAGAGTACCAGCAGCGCCGAGCCGACCAGCAGCAGGCTCGCCGCCAGCCCGAGCCACAGGCCGACCACGCCGTAGCCCCAGCGGAAGCACAGCAACCAGCCGAGCGGCAGCCCGCTGAGCCAGTAGCCGATCAGGCTGATCACCATTGGCACGCGAGTCTCGCCCAGGCCCCGCAGCGCGCCGGTCGTCGTCACCTGCAGCCCGTCGAAGACCTGGAAGGCGGCAGCCACCGCCAGCAGGCGCGCACCGATGGCAATCACGCGGGCGTCACTGGTGAACAGGCCGATCCACGGTCCCGGCGCCAGCACCAGGGCGAGCGCGGCCGCCGTCATCACGCCGAGCACGATCACGATCGCTGCCCAGCCGGCGCGCGCGGCGCCTTCGGCATCGCCGCGGCCGACATGCTGGCCGACCAGCACCGCTGCCGCCGACGACAGGCCGAGCGGCACCATGTAGACCACGCTGATGATGCTCAAGGCGATGTGATGCGCCGCCAGCGAGTGCGGCGGCAGCTGGCCGGCCAGCGCGGTGACGGCCGTGAACACGCCAACTTCAAAGGTCAGGTGCGCCGCGGCCGGCAGGCCGAGCGCGAGCAGGTGACCGAGCCGTTCTGGCGCGAGCCGCCACGTGCCGGCAGGCCTCCCGGTCACCCGCCGATGCCGCCACCAGACCGCCCAGGCCAGCACCCCGACCATGTAGACTCGCGCCAGCACCGTCGCCCAGGCCGAGCCGGCCACACCCAGTGCCGGCAGCGGCCCGACGCCGTGAATCAGCAGGTAGTTGCCGAGCAGGTTCACCAGATTGGCCGAGACCAGCGCGAAGGCGATCACGCCGGTGTGTGACAGCGCCTGCAGATACCGCCGCAGGCACGCGTAGAGCAGCAGCGGCGGCAGGCTGAGCGCGACGATCGGCAAGTACGCCTGCAGGTACGGCAGGACGTCGGGGTGGAACCCGAACCACGGCAGTGCCCGGTAGACGCCCCACAGCAGCACCGCCAGCGGTGGGGTGGCCAGCGCCGACAGCCACACGCCACTCGCCAGCCAGCGGTCGCAGGCATCCTGGTCGCCCGCGCCGTGCGCCTGCGCCACGGTGGTGTCCAAGCCCAGCAGCAGGCCCATGCCGAACATGCCCACGGCGATGAACAGCGTGCTGCCGATGCCGGTGCCGCCGAGCGCCGCCGGACCGAGCGGGCTGACCATCAGCGTGTCGACCACGCCCATCGCGATCCACCCGAGTTCGGCCGCGATCACGGGCAGCGCCAGCCGCACCATCGGCGCGACGGCGTCTCGCACGAAGGAGTGCCGGCCCGACATCCGTCGATCATACGGCCAGTGACATATGCTCCCGGCATGACGGTGCCGAGCGTGATGCGTGCAATCGAGATCCGCGGCGCCGGCGGACCCGACGTGCTGCAGCCGACCGAGCGCCCGGTGCCGGTGCCTGGCGTCGGCGAGGTGCTGATCCGGGTGCATGCTGCAGGCGTCAACCGTCCCGACGTGCTGCAACGGCAAGGTGCCTACGCCCCCCCAGCCGGCGCGTCCGACCTGCCCGGCCTGGAGGTCGCCGGCGAGATCGTCGGGTGCGGCGGCGAGGTGACGCGCTGGCAGATCGGCGACGTCGTGTGCGCCCTGCTGAGTGGCGGCGGGTACGCCGAGTACGCGGTGGCGCCAGCCGGCCAGTGCCTGCCCGTGCCTGCGGCGCTGACGACGGTCGACGCCGCGGCAGTCCCCGAGACGTTCTTCACGGTCTGGGCCAATGTCTTCGAGCGCGGCCGGCTGCAGCCCGGGGAATCGCTGCTGGTACATGGCGGGTCGAGCGGCATCGGCACCACCGCCATCCAGCTGGCAGCGCGACACGGCGCGGTCGTCTTCGCCACCGCTGGCTCCGCCGACAAGTGCGCGGCCTGTCTGCGGCTCGGGGCGACCCGGGCGGTCGCGTATCGGACCGAGGACTTCGTCGGCGTTGTTCGCGGCAGCACCGGCAGCCGTGGCGTCGACGTGATCCTGGACATGGTCGGCGGTGACTACGTGCCACGCAACTTGTCGTTGCTGGCCGACGACGGGCGGCTGGTCCAGATCGCGACGTTGCAGGGGCGCACCGCGACGATCGACGTCGCCGCGCTGATGCGTCGCCGTTTGACTTTCACTGGATCGACCCTGCGGCCCCGTCCAATCGCCGAGAAGGCGCGCCTGGCGGCCGCGCTCGAGCAGCACGTCTGGCCGTGGCTCGCAGCCGGCGACGTCCGTCCGCAGGTGTTCCGGACCGTGCCGCTCGCTCAGGCCGGCGAGGCCCACGCGCTGATGGAGTCGAGCGCGCACATCGGAAAGATTGTGCTGACGCTACGGTGATCGCCGCGGCGCCCCGCAGACAGCTACGGGCTCAGCGCTCCAGCGCGTCGACCAGTTGCTCGGCGATCGCGCGAATCGTCAGCGGCGCCGAGCCCTCCGCCTTGTTGTTGACCAGCACATAGACCGGCTGCTGCCGTCCGGCGGCGTCGCTGATCAGCCGGGCCACGTCGCGGCGCAAGTCGTCGTCCTGCTCGACGACGCGGTTGAAGGGACGGAACGTGTCGCGCCGTTCGTCGTACCGGGTGCCCGGGCGCAGCAGCAACCGCAGCACCACGAACGGCATCGTCGCCGGGTCGAGTATTCGCGCCTGCTCTGCCAGGCGTGGCATTGCCGACCAGTAGTTCAAGACGTGCGCGGCGCCGGTACGCTGCAGCACCGCGGCGTAGGCCGGGGTCAGCAGGCGGCGGTCACGCAACTCGACCGACATCGGGCACTCGCGCGGCAGCGCCGCCAGGAAGTGTTCCAGTCGATCGGCAAAGGCGTTCGGATCCAGCCGTGCTTCGGGCGGCAGCGGCGGTACTTCGAGCACGAACGGACCGACGTGATCGCGGAAGTGCAGCTGCCACGGCTGCCACACCTCCTCCAGGAAGCCGTCGGGTGAAAGGAAGTCGGGATTGGGCACCGCGGGGCGACCGTGGCCGCTGCCAGCGATGACCGGGGACGCCAGCATCGAAGGCACCTTGGCACAGCAGGGGAAGCCGGCGGGCAATTGATCGTGGTAGCGCCGCAGGTCTTCGCCGCCGAGTGGCGCGTAGTAGCTGCGGTCGATGCCGACCGTGCCGAACAACGGGTACCGCGCGTACTCGCGCAGCCCGTCGCGGGCCAGTTCGCTCTGCGAGCGAGGACGGCGGTAGATCAGTCCGGCCCAGCCCGGAAAGCTCCAGCTGCTGGTGCCGAAGCGAACGTTCTGGGGCAGTCGCGCGCCAAGCGCGTAGATTTCCGCGGGCCACGGCGATTCGAGCTCACGGGCCGGGTCGGCGGCGGCGCGGGCCGCGGGAGCGAGGGGAAACAGGGAGAGCTGATCGTCGGGCACGGGTGACAGATGACGCGAAGCCGTCGACAAGGATACCGTGCCGGCATGAGCTCGCTCTCTGCGATGATCGCCAGACGGGTCGGCGCGTCAGACCCCGCGGCCCCGAGCCTGGTGCTGCTGCACGGCATCTACGGGCGCGGGCGCAACTGGCAGGCGGTGGCACGGGCACTGGCGGCGCGCCGGCCGGATTGGGCGCTGTGGCTGGCCGATCTCCGGCATCACGGCGAGGCGCCGCGGGGCGCGGCAGCCGGGACGCTGGACGCCCTGGCGGCTGACATCGAAACGTGGGGCGCGGACAGCGGCGTCGTCCCGACGGCGGTGCTCGGCCACTCCTATGGCGGCAAGGTGGCGCTGGCCTACGCCGCGCGACACGCCGGGCGGCGGTTGCAGACCTGGGTGATCGACTCGACCCCCGAGGCCAGGCTGCCGTCCGGCAGTGCCTGGGACCTGCTCGCCATCGTCCGCGCGCTGCCCACCACCTTCGCGTCGCGTCAGGACGCGATCGCAGGGATCGAAGCCGGCGGCTTCAGCACCGACGTGGCGCAGTGGATGGCGACCAACCTCTCGCACGAGTCCGGCTCGTTCCGCTGGCAGCTCGATTTCGACGTGATGGAGCACTTGCTGGACGACTTCTTCCGGAGGTCGCTGTGGGACGTCCTCGACCCCGGGGCGCCGGGGCACGACGTGCACGTGCTCAAGGCGTCACGGTCCTCGGTGATCTCGGGCGAGGCGGTCGCCAGACTGACCCGGCTGTCGGAGCCCACCGACGCCACGCGTGCACGCGTCCACCTGCACGTCCGCGACGGCGGGCACTGGATCCACGCCGAGTCGCCGGCAACGGTCGTCGACCTGCTGGCCGAGCACCTCGGAGGGTAGGGGCTCAGCTCTCCGCCCCTACCGCTGCTTGGTGACCAGCCGCAGCGCGGCGAAGTTGGCCTGCGGCGTGAGGTGCAGACCGTGGATCCAAGGCTGGGTCACGGCGACGTTGACCTTGGTCCACAGGCCGACGTAGGGCGCGGCGGCGGCGATGCGGTGCTGCACCTCGACGTAGCGTGCGGTCCGGGTCGACAGGTCGGCGGTGCGCGTGGCCTCGTCGATCAGCGCGTCGACCTGCGGATCGGTGAAGAAGCCGCGGTTGAAGCCGGCCGGCGGCATCTGTGCCGAGTGGAACACGCGTCGCAGCATGTCGGGGTCGCTGACCCCGACCCACTGCAGCGTGAACAGCTGGAAGCGGCCCTTCAGCACGTCGGCATAGAGCGTCGCGAACTCGTAGGCACGGACGTCGACGGCGACGCCGATGCGGGCCAGATCCTGCTGAATCACGGTGGCCTGCAAACGCACGAACTCGGCGGTGGAGGTCTTCAGGGTCAGGCGCAGGCGGGGCCCGGGACCGTCGCCGTCCGGGTCGGGATGGCCGGCTTCGTCGAGCAGCCGACGCGCCTGCGCCGGGTCATACGGCGTCGGCGCGACGTCGGGCGCGTAGGCCCACGACATCGGCGGGATGATCCCGGTGGCGGGCACGGCGAGCCGGCGACGCAGGTGCTCGATGATCGCGGCGCTGTTGACCCCCATTCCGAGCGCGCGACGGACGCGCACGTCGGCGAGCACCGGGTCGCGCAGGTTGATGCCGACGTAGGCGTAGTCGAGCCCCGGCGAGGTCACCACCTGCAACCGGCCGTCCTGTTGCAGGGCGCGCACGATATCGGGCGCGAGGTCATTGATGACCACGTCGAGGGCGCCGGTCTGCAGCTCGAGGCCGCGCATGGTGTCGTCGGGAATGACCCGCAGGATCACACCGGCATTGCGCGGAGCGCCGGCGAAATACCCGGAGAATGGCGCCAACTCGACGCGGTCGTCGGCCTGCATCCTGACGAAGCGGTACGGCCCCGCGCCGATCCGCGCCGGAGCGCCCGCCGGCGTCCCCGACGGCACAATGCCCATCACCAGGTTGACCGGGAACGAGGCGAACGGCTCCCTGAGGTGGAACACCGCCACCCGCGGGCTCTCGACGGTGACCGATGCCAGCTGTGCGTAGGCACCCTTGCGCGGCGACAGGAACGACGGGTCCAGGAAGCTGGCAAACGTGTAGGCCACGTCTTCGGCGTCGAGCGGCGTGCCGTCGTGGAAGGTGACTCCGGGACGCAGGTAGGCGGCGTACGTGGTCGGGTCGCGCAGCTCGAGGCGCTCGGCCACTTCCGGCACCACCTGCAGGCGATCGTCGAGCCTGACCAGCGACGCGTGCAGCAGCTGGTGGACGCGCTGGCTGGCCTCGTCGCTGCCGACCCGTGGATCGAGGTTGGTCGGGGCGACGGCGATCCCGACGACCACCGCCGGCTGCTCGAGCGCGGTGCGGTCGCGACAGGCGGTGGTCAGTGGCGCGAGCAGGAGCAGCGTCAGCGTCGCCATCAGCCGCGGCGCCGCCCAGCCGCGGCGCGGCGTCACTGCTCGGCCTCAACCTTGAGGTCGGCGAGCAGGGTCAGCGCCTGCAGTGGCGTCAGCGTGTCGACGTCGACCCGACGCAGCCGTTCACGCAGGGCGTCGTCGGCAGCCGCCTGGAACAACCCCAGCTGCTGCTGCGGCCCCTGGCTGGTGGCGGCGCCGGCGATGGTCGGTCGACCGCCGCGGACCAGTTCGTCCTGTTCGAGTCCGGTGAGGATCTCGCGCGCCCGGCGGATCACGCTCGGCGGCAAGCCGGCGAGGCGGGCGACCTGGATGCCGTAGCTGCGGTCGGAACGCCCCGGCACGACCTTGCGCAGGAAGACGATCTGATCCTGCCATTCGCGCACCAGCAGGTGGGCGTTGGCGACCCCGGGCAGCGCGTCGGCCAGGTCGGTCAGCTCGTGATAGTGGGTGGCGAACAGCGTTTTCGGGCGGGACTGCGGGTTGGTCGCGAGGTGCTCGGCGACGGCCCACGCGATGCTCAGGCCGTCGAAGGTCGAGGTGCCGCGACCGATCTCGTCGAGCACGACGAGGCTGCGCGAGGTGGCGGTGTTGAGGATGCTGGCGGTCTCCTGCATCTCGACCATGAAGGTCGATTGGCCGCGCGCGATGTTGTCGGCGGCGCCGACCCGTGCGTAGATTCGATCGACGACCGGCAGCTTGGCCTGCCGGGCCGGCACGAACGCGCCGGCCTGGGCCATCAGGCAGAGCAGCGCGGTCTGCCGCAGGTAGGTGCTCTTGCCGCCCATGTTCGGGCCGGTGATGACCAGCAGCTGCTGGGCCAGCCCGTCGAGCGCGAGGTCGTTGGGGACGAACGCCTCGGGGGTCATCGTTTCGACCACTGGGTGCCGGCCTTCGAGGATCGACAGCTCGTCGCCGTCGTGCAGGTGCGGCTTGCTGTAGTTGCGGCGGGCCGCGACGTCGGCCAGGGTGGCGAGCACATCGACGGTGGCCAGTGCCTGCGCGGTGCGCTGCAGCCGGGGTGCACTCTGCGAGACGTCGAGCCGCAACGCGTCGAAGCGGGCGATTTCGAGCGCCAGCAGGTGCTCGTCGGCGTGCAGCACCTGCTCCTCGAACTCCTTGAGTACCGGGGTCACGAAGCGCTCGGCACCGGCAATCGTCTGCTTGCGGATGTAGTCGGCTGGCACCGCGTGGAGATTGGCGCGCGAGATCTCGATGTAGTAGCCGAAGACGCGATTGAAGCGGATTTTCAGCGAGCCAATGCCGGTACGCTGGCGCTCGGCCTCTTCCATCGCCGAGATGTCGCGCTTGCCGCTGCGACTCAGGCCGCGCAGCCGATCGATCTCGGGATCGGCGCCGTCGCGAATCGCACCGCCGTCGCGGGCCAGCACCGGCGGATCGTCGGCCAGCGTCCCGGCGATCCGCGCGCGCAGGTCGGGCAGGTCGTCGAGCGCCTCGACCAGTTGCGCGACCAACGGCGCCTGCAACACCCCGAGCGCGGCGGCGATCACCGGCACCGCCTCGAGCGATCGGCCGAGCGCCAGCAGAT
>JACDAO010000668.1 GCA_013695405.1 Acidobacteriota bacterium
GGCATGACCCATGGCAGGCCCGTCTGGTCCCACCAGGCGCCCCGCTGCCAGCCTTCCATCGCGATCACCTCCAGCGCCGCGTCGAGGCCGAACTGCACATTGAACAACGAGGCCAGCTCGCCGATGGTCAAGCCGTGGCGCAGCGCGATCGGGAACAGCCCGACGAAGGACTCGAAGCCGGGCTGCAGCATCGGCCCTTCCACGACCCGCCCGCCAATCGGGTTGGGCCGATCGCAGACGATCACCGGCAGCCCGCGCCGGGCCGCGGCTTTCAGGCAGTACGCCATTGTGTAGCTGAACGTGTATACCCTGGTGCCGACGTCCTGCAGGTCGATCACCAGCGCGTCGAGCCCTTCGAGCATCGCGTCGGTCGGCTCGCGCGTCTCGCTGTACAGCGAGTAGACCGGCACGCGGCGTTGCCGATCCTCGGCATGCGGCGTCTCGATCATGTTGTCCTGCAGCGTCGAGTGGAAGCCGTGCTGCGGACCGAACAGCGCTGCCAGCGTCACCCCGGGCGTTGCGGTGACCTGTTCCACCGCGTGGATTAGCCGCGCGTCGACCGACGACGGGTTGGTTACCAGGCCGATGCGCGCGCCGTCGAGGCGTCCGGACGCGAGCAATCGGGTCAGACCGAGCGTGACAGGCATCAGCAGGCGATTATTCTACCCGGCTCCCGTCAGCGCAGCGGGGACGGCGGCACGGCGGTCTCCGGCCGCGCCACGACAACGGCGCCGGGTGCAGGCAGGTCCGTAGTCGAACGGCGGATGAACGGCCGTACGTCACCGTAGAGGCGGCTCATGTCCATCGGGCCTTCGCCGGCCGGCCGCGACAGGAAGTATTCCACCAGCGGATGGTCGTCGGTCGTCACCGGGCCGTCGCCGACCAGCGCACGGACGTCGTCCGGACCGGCCACGAACTGCTTGAGCAGTTTGTCCACGCCATCCAGGTTGTAGGCCTGCAGGACCTTGCGCAGGGCAGGGTCCGCGAGCTTCCGCTGATAGGCCTCCACATCAATCTGCAGCGGCCCTTTCGTCCCGATCATCAGGCTGCCATCGCCCCACAGCGTCATCTCCGGGAAGACCTGCCGGAAGGTCCGCAAGATGAGGGCGTACTCACTGGCCGTGTCACCGCCGTTCCACTGCAGCGCGATGCCGTCGTCCTTGAGCGCGCGCCTGACCAGTTCGAAATACTGCACCGAGTAGACGTTGGCGGCGCCGGCGTGCCGCGGCAGGATCACATCGGCGGTGATGATGTCGTAGCGCCGTGGCGGGCTCAGCAACAGAAAGTTGCGACCGTCGTCCACACGCAGGTGCACGTTCGGACGCGACAGCACGTCGAGGTTGGCAGTGCGGAAGTACCGTGCGCCGCGCACTACGGTGTCGGAGAGTTCGACGACATCGACCTGCACACCCGGGAATTGCGCGATCGCCCCGGGCGTGGTGCCCGCACCCAGCCCCACGACCAAGGCGCGGGTGGGGTCTGGATGCAGGGCCGTCGGCAGGAAGCCGATCCGGCGATGACCGAAGACGGTCGACGCCATGTCGTTGGACTGGTGCATGCCGTCGAGGTACATGATGCGCATGCGGTCGCCGACGCGGCGTCCGGTGCGGCGTTCGTGAATCGTGACGTTGGTCTGCACGCCTTCCTCCCGCCAGATCCGGCGCTCGCCGCGGTGGAAGTTGGTGAGGGCCACTTCGAACGGATCGACCGCTGTGGCCGCCAGCACCGCGAACAGCGCCAGCGCAACCCCTCCGAGCCCCAGCGCCACGCGGCGCGACTGCTGCCACAGCGGCAGCAGGAGCAGCATCCCTGACAGCAGCGTCACGGACGCGAGCGCCAGCAGGGTGCCAGGACTGCCGAGCCGCGGAATCAGCACAAATCCGGCGCCAGCGGCGCCGACGATCGCGCCGCACACGTTGACCGAGTAGAAGGTGCCCGCGAGCCTGGCCGCTCGCCCATCGTCGGTGGCCGAACCTGCCCACACCCGGAGGCCGATCGGAAACGCCATGCCGAGCAGCAGCGCGGTGGGGAGAATGGCGAGCAGGCTGGCCAGCAATAGCGGCGACAGGTAGGCGAGGGTCCGATGCTCCTCGAGCGACTGGCGCAGCGCCGTGCTCCAGATCACGCTGAGTCCAAGGCCCTGGAAGGACGACAGCGCCAGCACCGCGATGCCGAGCTCCAGTGCTGCGAGCCAGGCCAGCAGGTGGCGGCCACGCCTGAGGATCGGCGTCGCGACATAGCTCCCGATCGCAATGCCCGCAAGCACGGTGGCCAGCATCAGCGTGAAGGAGTACGTCGTCGGCCGCAGGAAAATCACCAGGACCCGGAACCAGAGCACTTCCAGGGCGAGTGAGACTGCGCCCGAGAGTCCGAACACCAGCAGCACCGTCCGCCGCGTCCATGGTCCCGCCTCGGCTTCCGACATGACTGGTGCGCGGGAGGCAACGGTTGTGTCGACGCCCTGCAGGGGCACGTCCGAGGCGCTGCGGCTGGCCACCATGGCGGCGATGCCGATCAGGACGTTGATGGCCGCGGCCAGTCGGAATGACACTGTCAGGCCGCAGGCGGGGATCAGCACGAAGC
>JACDAO010000672.1 GCA_013695405.1 Acidobacteriota bacterium
GCATAGCGCGCCAGCGTGTACGTCGTGCAGGCGCCGAGCACGTTGCCGGCAGTGGCGATCAGCACCGGCAGGAGCCAGTGGCCGGCACTGCGCACCGCAACCGCCAGCGGTATCTCCGACGACACGGGCAGCACCGTCGCCGCGGCGAAGCTCCAGGCAAACAGCACGGCGGCAGCTGCAACCGACATCGCCTGATCGTGGCACGGACGCCGATGGCCGATGGCCGGTCACCGGTCACCGGGCACCGCAGCGCCCGGTCGGCTCGCCCAGTACGCGTAGAACGGCAGACCGAGCGCCATCAGGGCCAGGCCCGACAGCGCCTGGCGCGGCGCGGTCTGCAGCGTGTTGACGATCAGCCAGGCACTGGTCAGCAGGAACAGGATCGGCACCACCGGGTAGCCCCAGGTGCGGTACGGGCGCGGCTGGTCGGGCAGCGTGCGGCGGAAGACGAACACCGAGGCGGTGGCCAGCGCCATGAAGATCAGCACCGCGAACAGCGCGTAGTCGGTAAGCGTGTCGAACGAGCCCGACAGCACCAGCACCGAGGCCCACACCGCCTGTGCCATCAGCGCGCGCACCGGCACCCGGGTACGCGGACTGAGGCGGGACAGCCCGCGGAAGAACAGCCCGTCGCCAGCCATCGCGTACGGGATCCGCGCCCCGACCATCGCCACGATCTGTAGGGCCGTGACCACCGAGACGGCCAGCATCGCGGTCATCACGTTGGTCGCCGACGGCCCCAGCACCCGCGTCGCCACCACCGTGGCCACCGGCGCGGCCGCCGCCACACTGGCCACTTCGTGCGGCGTCAGCACGAAGTAGTACGCCGCGTTGACGAAGACGTACAAGCCGCCAACCGTCAGGATGCCGCCGATGATCGCCAGCGGCAGCGTGCGGTGCGGGTCCTTGACCTCGCCGGCGACATAGGTCACTTCATTCCAGCCGTTGTAGCCCCACAGCGCCGCCATCATCGCCGCGCCGAACCCGGCTATGCCACCGCGCGCAGCCGCCTCGACGCCCTCGCAGGTGCCGCTGGCGCCGGTGAGGGCGTAGTGGCTCCACTGCCCGTCGCCGAGCGCGAACGCGCCGACGCCGACGCCGAGCAGCACGACGATCTTGACGCTGGTCAGCACCGAGGCGACGCGCCCGCCGGTCGAGACGTCGGCGCAGTTGATCAGCGTCACCAGCCAGATTGCCGCGATCGCGACCACCTGGATGCCATTCGCCGACCAGCCCAGGGCGGGCACCGGCACCTGCAGGGCGACCACGGCGCCGGCGCTGAAGGCGTTGAGGAATATCGCGGCCCCGGTCGCCAGCGCGGCCAGGCCGCCGGCGGTGGCCACGAAGAAGCGAGTCCAGCCGTACAGGAAGCCCCACAGCCGCCCATAGGCGCGGCGGATGAAGACGTACTCGCCACCGGCCTCCGGCAGCACCGTGGCCAGTTCGGCGTAGGTCAGCGCGCCGAGCAGGCTCATCATCCCCGCCACCACCCAGACGGTGATCACCAGCCCGGGCGTGCCGACGTTGCAGGTCATCACCCGCGCCTTGAGGAAGACGCCGGTGCCGATGACGTTGCCGACCACCAGGCAGAACGCGGCGAACAGGCCAAGTCCGCGGACCAGTCCGACCCGCGTCATCGGAGCCTCAGGGTGGGTCGCACTGGGTGCGCAGTGTACACGGCCGGCTCAGCCGCCGGCGGTGGTGACCCGCGCGGGCAGCCCCGTCCGCCGGCAGGCTGGCTCGCGGCTGAGGTGTCACCCTCGCGCCCGGTCCTGTATAGTCGGCCCACACCACAAGGGAGGTCTCCATGCGAAAGCAGACACTGACACAACTGATGTGTGCCGCGGCCTTGGCCGTGGCCGCGCCGCTCTCCGCGCAACCCGAGCCGCAGGCGCCGGATCGGGCACTGCGCGTGATGACGTACAACATCAAGCACGGCCAGACCAACGACGCCACGTGCGCGCAACCGCCGCGCATCCCCGGGCAGCCGCCGTTTCCCGACTGCCAGCTCGACCTGCAGGCGTCGATCGAGGTGATTCGGACCTACGACCCCGACGTCATCGGCTTGCAGGAAATCGATCGCTTCTGGGCCCGCAGCGACGGTCTCGACGAGCCCGCGGTGCTCGCCGCCGGTCTCGGGCTGGAACACTCCTGTTACGGAGCGAACCTCGACCATGCGCCGGACTCGCACGCTCTGGTGCCTCATCAGTACGGCACCCTGATCCTCAGCCGCTATCCGATCCTCGAGTGCACCAACACGTTGCTGCGCCGG
>JACDAO010000685.1 GCA_013695405.1 Acidobacteriota bacterium
TCGTGGGCACCCACCGGGCGGCAACTGCCAAGGGCGACCGCCGACATTCTGGGTCTGCCTGCGCCTCGCGTCCTGGCCGCGACCACGGTCGTCCTGAATGCGTCGAGCTATGCGGCCTTCCATCACATCGCGGACGGGGAGACGGTGACGCTCCGCACCGCACTGACCGCCGCACCCCGCACCGCGACCTGGAATGCGGTGGGGCGCCTGCGCGGCAGCGACCCCACGGGTGTGTCCGAGGCGATTGTCCTGTCGGCGCACCTGGACCACGAAGGTGCGCGCGCCACTCCGGACGGGTCGACGACGGCTGACGTGATTTACAACGGCGCAGACGATGACGCGTCGGGCGTCGCGGCGGTCCTCGAACTGGCCCGGGCCCTGGTCGAGGGCGGCGCGCCGCGCCGAACGGTGGTGTTTGCGTTCTTCGGCAGCGAGGAGGCCGGCGGGTACGGGTCGCGCTACTTCGCCGACCGCCCGGTGGTGCCACTGACCGACATCGTCGCCAATCTGCAGGTCGAGATGATCGGACGACCCGATCCGCTGGTGCCGGCCGGCACCTTGTGGCTGACCGGCTTCGAGCGATCGTCGCTCGGACCCTGGCTGGCCGGGCGCGGCGCGCCCCTGGTCAAGGATCCGCATCCTGCCCAACGGTTTTTCGAGCGATCCGACAACATCCAGTTCGCGCGGCGTGGCGTGGTTGCGCACACGATCTCGAGCTACGGACTGCACCGCGAGTATCACCAGCCGTCAGATGAGCTGCGCCACATCAACATCGCCCACATGCGGGACGCCATCATCGCGCTGATCGGACCAGTGCGTGCCCTGGCCGACAGCCTCGACCGACCTGCCTGGCTGCCAGGGCTGCAACCGTGAGCGCTGCCGTACCCCGGGGCGGTGCGGCACGAGCGTGTCGATCTGCACCCGAGGCCGTCGGCACCGGGTGGACTGCAACATGCATCGCGGGCGACGAGGGCGGTGCCCGCCCTGACGCGCAGTCCGCGTCGAGGAGACAGCGATGACACCGACCGATGACGTGCAGGGCGGCCTGACCGGGGCCGAGAAGCGGGACAACGTGATCCGGCTGGTGTTCGGATCGGACCCGGCCCGCTACGAGGCGTTTCGCGCCGCCATCAACGACGTCATCCCGGCGGGCACCAAGGTCGTCTTGCGCGGCAGTGCCGTCACCGGATTCCGCTGGAAGGACCAGGCGCCCTTCGACGCCGACGGCCCGGGCACCAGCGACGTCGACCTGACGCTGGTCGGCGGCGACGTGCTCGGCGCCTTCAAGGTGACCGGCTTCTTCGTGCCGGGTGTGCATACGCGCCCGATGGGCGAGGACGACCCCGAGATTGCGCCGGCGCTGATGGACCTGCGCCAGCGGCTGACCGAGATGGTCGGGCGGCCGGTCAACGTCCAGGCCACCCGGGACTTCGTGATGTACGTGCGCGGCGAACTGCTCGGCCAGCCGTACCTGACGCTGATCGGCGATCAGGACGAACCGTGACGGCGCTGCGGCTGCTCACCTACAACATTCGCTACGGTGGCACCGGGCGCGAGGCGGACCTGACCGCGACCATTCGCGCGTGCGAGCCAGACGTCGTGCTGCTGCAGGAGGCTACCCAGCCCTCCGTGGTCGCAGCGTTGGCCGAGGCCTGCGGCATGGCGCAGTGGGGCACCTCACGGCGGCAGTCACTCGGCTTCATGAGCCGGACCAGCGTCGATCACTACGCCTGGCACCAGCCCCGCTATTCCAGGCACGCCTTCCTCGAAGTGGTACCGGCCGGGTGCGCGATCCGGCTGTTCGGCGTGCATCTCAGTGCCGTGCACGCGGCCTGGACCGAGCGCCGCCGGGTGATGGAAGTGCGGGCGCTGCTGGCTGGCATCCCGCGACAGAATCCGGCGCTGCACGTGCTGGCGGGTGACTTCAACACGCTTGCGCCCGGTGAGTTGCTCGACATCCGCCTGCTGCCGCTGCGCCTGCGGCCGTTCGTGTGGCTGAGTGGCGGGCACATTCGCTGGCGCACCGTACAGCAGGTGCTCGACGCAGGCTATGTCGACGCCTTCAGGCACGTCCAGCCCGGGCAGCCCGGGTTCACGTTCCCGACCTGGCAGCCGCACCTGCGCCTGGACTACATCTTCCTGCCCAGGGCCTTTGCCGGCCAGGTGACCCGTTGCGAGGTGGTCAGGAACGAGGTCGCCGTGCGCGCCTCGGACCACCTGCCGCTGCTGTGCGAACTTCACCTCGGGTGAGGCCCGTCAGCCGGCGCGGCCGGCGCCAGCGGCAAGGTCAGCCAGACCTCGGCGCCATGTCCTTCGCCGAGGCTGTTCACCCGCACCGTGCCGCCGTGCAGATCGACCAGGTGCTTGACGATCGACAGGCCGAGGCCGACCCCCCCGTGGTGGCGCGTGGTCGAGGCGTCCTGCTGGCGGAATGGCTCGAACACGTGCGGCAGGAACTCCGGCTTGATGCCGACACCGGAATCGGCGACCACGATCTCGGCCTGGTGATCGACGCGGCTGACCGTGACCTCGACCCGGCCGCCTTCGGGGGTGAACTTGATCGCGTTGCTGACCAGGTTCCACACCACTTGCTGCAGGCGAGAGGCGTCACCAACCACGCGGAGCGGCGCGTCGGCCCGCACCTTGACCTGCACGCCCTTGACGAGCGCGCTCGGGGTCAGCGCTTCGACAGCTGGGTGCACCAGCGCCGCGACATCGAGCGGCTGCAGATCGAGCCGGGTGTTGCCGGAGACGATGTGCTGCATGTCGAGCAGGTCGCTGACCAGCCGCGCCTGGGCCTCGGCGTTGTGGCGCACGGCCCGGATCGCGCGACGGGTCTGCTCGTGGTCGAGCTGACCCTGTTCGAGCAGCTCGGCCCAGCCGAGAATCGCGTTGAGCGGCGTGCGCAGCTCGTGCGACAGGGTGGCGAGGAACTCGTCCTTCATCCGGCCGGCCCGCTCGGCATGCTGGCGCGCCGTCCGCTCCGCCTCGAGGGTGCGCTCTCGACGCGCGTCGGCGTCCTTGCGCTCGGAGATCTCCAGGTAGCTCCCGATGCAGCGTGCGGCTCGGCGGTCGGGGGCGACGCCCTCGAACATCGCCTGTCCGCGCACCGCGATCCAGCGCACCGCGCCGCCGGTGGCGATGATGCGTTGCTCGACCTCGAAGGTCCCCGAGCCATCCGGGCGCATCGCCGCAGCCACCGCCTCGACCACGCGCTCGCGGTCGTCCGGGTGGAAGTGTGTCTGCACGCGGCCGAAGGTCAGCGGCGTGTGTTCGTCCCAGCCGTAAATCGCGCGCCCGGCGCCATTGACGACCACGACGTCGGTCAGCAGATCGATGTCGAACGTCCCCATTCCGGCCAACGCTACGGCCTGCTGCAGCCGGGCTTCGCTCTCGCGCACCGCGTCAGCGGCACGGACCCGGCTGTACGCCGCAGCCAGCTGTTCGGCGAAGGCGTGCAGGAAGTCGAGGCTGTCGGCGTCCAGGGTGGTGCGGTGCCGGGTGCCGAATGCCAGCGTGCCGACGATGACGCCGTTGGTGAGGAGCGGGAAACTGGCGTAGGCCTGGAGGCCGATGTGTCGGACCTTCGCGGTCATCTCGTCGGTCCGCGTCTGCACATCGTTGCAGATCACCGGCTGCCGTTCGAGCGCAGCCCGGCCACAGATCGCCTGTCCCAGCTCGAGCGACGTCATCTCGATGCGGGTCAGCTCATCGAGGCCGCGGCAGACGACCAGCCGCAGGCGGCGGTTGTCGTCGGTCAGCCGGTAGTGCATGCAGACCTCGACGTCGATCAGCTCGGCGGCCTCGTCGAACAGCGTGGCGACGAGGTCCTGCGGCTGCTCGTGCGCCAACAGCCGGGTGCCTGAGCGCGCCAGCAGGCCGAGCGATCGGGTGCGGCGCGTCAGTGCCGCAGTCACGCGGGCGCGCTCGACCGACTCCAGGCAGTGGCTCGCCACCGCCCGCACCAGGTCGACATCGGTGTCATCCCACCCATGAGGCGACCGGCGGGCGATCGTCATCGCGCAGGAACAGCGCCCGTCGGTCAGCAGCGGTACGGCAAGCAGCGCGCCGATCCCGGCCTGGCGAAACGCCGCGGCCGCGTCCCTGGTGGCGGGGTGGGTCTCGATGTCGTCAACCATCAGCGGCTCACACGGGGCCAGACACTCGACGATCAGCGCGGCAGAGACCGTGTCCGGTGGCTCAGTCAGGTCCTGACGATACTGGCC
>JACDAO010000706.1 GCA_013695405.1 Acidobacteriota bacterium
GAGACGCTGCTGACCAGCCTGCGTGAGGCGCTGCCCGGGGTGACCTTGCGCACCACGTTCGTGGTCGGCTTCCCGGGTGAGACCGACGAGGACGTCGAGGAACTGCTCGCCTTCATCCAGGCCATCCGCTTCGACCATGTCGGCGTGTTCACCTATTCCCACGAGGAAGGCACCGCCGCGGCTGAGCTGACTGACGACGTGCCGCCGGCCGTCAAGCGGGCCCGGCAGCGGCGGGTGATGGCGGCGCAGCGGCGCATCGTCGCGCGCCGGGCACGCGCCCGAATCGGCGAACGGGTCCGGGTGGTGGTGGACGGTCCCTCGGCCGAGCACGATCTGGTCCTGCAGGGCCGGCTGCCGGGACAGGCGCCCGAAGTCGATCCGGTGGTCTTCTTCACCGACTGCGACCCGTCCGCGTACACCCCGGGGATGTTCGTGGACGCGGAAGTGACCGGCGCGGCTGGCTACGACCTGGTGGTGCGACCGCTCTGATCGTGCCGCACCTCGCGCATTGGTTGCCGCCTGGAAAGTGTCCGTGGTACAGTCCGGGATTGGAGTTCAGGCTTCTCTTCCGGAGTGGGCCGATTGCCCACTCTTTGTGTTTCAGGGGACGCTGTCTCGTCGACTGTGACAACCGATACGCGCCTGGCGCGCGTCCGGGTGGCGGCTGAAAGAGTCGCCACTTCCTGCGGGCTCGACATCTTCGACATTCAGCTTCGACGCGAGTCGAGTGGCTGGACCCTGCGCATCGTCATCGACCGGCCGCTGCAACGCGACGCCGAAGGCGCCGTGATGGTGGAGTCGCCGGAGGCGGCGATCGGGATCGAGGACTGCCAGCGGGTCAGCACGGACGTGAGCACGATCCTGGACGTGGAGGACGTGCTCGATCACGCCTACACCCTCGAGGTGTCGTCACCCGGCCTGGATCGACCGCTGCGCGGCGCCGACGACTACCGGCGGTTCAGCGGACGCCTCGCCAAGATCGTGGTGCCGGCCGGGATCGAAGGGCAGACTCATTTTGAAGGCCGGATTGCCGGTGTGGAGGACGAGGCCGTCATCCTCGAGGTGGGACGCCGCAAGCAGCGGCGGATCCCGCTCGATACGGTGAGCCGGGCCCGGCTCGAGGTGGAGTTCTAGAGACGATGAGTACCAACCCGCTCGTGCAATCGATTGAGACGCTCGCAAAGGAGCGTGGCATCGATCCGACGATTGTCATCACGGCCATCGAGGAGGCCGTGCTCACCGCCTCGCGCAAGTCCTACGGCAAGGACGGCGAGAACCTCAAGGCGCGCCTCAATCACGAATCCGGCGAAGTCGAACTGCTCGCGGTCAAGAAGGTCGTGGCCGACGTCGAGAACCCGGCCACCGAGATCTCGCTGTCCGAGGCGCAAGACCTGTATCGGGCCTACGGCGAGGAGTATGCCGCCGGCATCGAGCTCGAGGACGAGATCGAGTTCCCGAAGAGCAAGGAAAAGCTCGGCCGGATTGCCGCGCAGACCGCCAAGCAGGTGATCTTCCAGAAGGTTCGCGAGGCCGAGCGTCGCAACGTCTACGACGAGTTCACCTCGCGGGTCGGCGAAGTCATTACCGGCACCGTCAAGCGGTTCGAGCAGGGCGACATCATCGTCGAACTCGGGCGGATCGAGGCCAGCCTGCCGCGCAAGGAACAGTCGCGCGCCGAGAACTACGCCATTGGCGACCGGGTCCGGACCGTGGTCAAGAGCGTCAACGAGAACCTCAAGGGGCCCCAGGTCATCCTGTCGCGCACCGACCCGGCGTTGCTGGTCAAGATGTTCGAGCAGGAAGTCCCGGAGATTTACGACGGCACCGTGATGATCCGCGGCGCCGTCCGCGAGGCCGGCGACCGCGCCAAGGTTGCGGTCTACAGCCGCGAGCGCGACGTCGACCCGGTCGGCGCCTGCGTCGGCATCAAGGGCACCCGGGTGCAGGCGATCATCCGCGAGTTGCGCGGCGAGAAAATCGACATCGTCGAGTACTCGGAGGATCCCGTCGACTTCGTCACCAACGCGATCAGCCCGGCACGGGTCCAGCGCGTGACCATCGTCGACGACACCGACCGGGTGATGGAAGTGGTGGTCGAGGACAAGCAGCTGTCGCTGGCGATCGGCAAGAAGGGCCAGAATGTGCGGCTCGCCGCCAAGCTGACCGGCTGGAAGATCGACATCAAGAGCGAGGAAGAGAAGCGCAAGGAGGTCGAGGCCCAGCTGGCTGGCTTCGACTGGACCGCGGGGGCCGACGGGCAGGCCGACGTGCCGCTCACTGGCGCGGCCGCGATGGATGCGCTGTTCAACCCTAATCCGCCCGACGACGAGACCGAGACGGCCGAGGCCGAGGCGGTCACGGATACGCCGGGCGCCGACGAACCGGTGGGGGATGCGTCGCCGTTCGGGTTGGACGTCGGGATAGGGCCTGAACCCTCTACCGACGAGAAGAACGATTAATTCGAAGGGGACACGTTGTCGACTGTCCGGATCTACCGAGTCGCGGAATTGCTGAATGCGCCCAGCCAGGAGGTCATGGACCTTCTCAAGGCCGAGGCGGGCATCGAGGTGAAGAGTGCCTCGAGCACCATCGAAGAGGTGGTGGCGCGCCAGTTCGTGGAGCGACACGCGCGCAAGCGCAACGTGACGCTGCCTCCGGCCGCGCAGATGTTCAGCGACGTCCCGGCCGCCCGACCGGGTGGCAAGAAGATGCCTGGCCGCCCGCCGGTCCCGGAGCCGCCGAAGGCGGCGCCGCTGCCGCCGCCTCGTCTGGTCAAGGCGATCAAGCTGCCGGCCTCCGCGGTGCCCCAGGACGACCCGTACCCCGCCGCGGGCCAGACCTACGAGCAGTCGGTGCGCGAGATGTTCGCGCCCGACAGGGTGGCGTCGACCACTGCGGCCATGGCCCACGAGCCGGTCGCAGCCGCGGTCTCCGACCC
>JACDAO010000708.1 GCA_013695405.1 Acidobacteriota bacterium
GGGCACGGGCCTCGGCGAAGGTGACGGCGCAGGGATTGGCGACGGGTCCGGCGGTGGCGAGGGCGGCGGGCCGTACCGCCCGGGCAGTGGCGTCGAGCCGCCGCGGCTGCTGCGCGAAGTGAAGCCGGACTACACCGAGGACGCTCGCCGCCGCGGCCTCGAGGGCGAAGTGGTGCTCGAGATCGTGGTGCGGCGGGATGGACGGGTGGGCGACGTCCGCGTCCGCCAGGGTCTCGGGTCGGGTCTGGACCAGCAGGCGGTCGAGGCAGTCCGCCGCTGGCAGTTCGCGCCGGCCACCCGCAAGGGCCGCCAGGTCGACGTGGTCGTCGAGGTCGCGGTCGAATTCAGGTTGCGCTGAGGAAGCCATGTTCATAGTCACCATCGCCGCACTCGTGATGTCCGTCGCGCTCGGCTGGCTCGCCCTCCGCCTGCTTCGGGAGGAACAGCGGCGTTCCGACGCGCGCGTCGCCGTCCTGTCGGCAGCGTTGGACGGCAGCAGTGACCAGCCGGTCCAGGGGTTCCGGCCCGGCCTGCTGCAAGCGCCGCGTCACCTCAACGGCTGGCAGGCCTCGCGCATGGCGGTGCCCACCGCGGCACCGGCACCAGGCACACCAACGGTCGTGCTGCTCGATGACAGCCGCGATGACGACGCCTTCTTCAGCGAGAAGGACACGCCACCGGCGGTCCGAGGTCTCGACACCGCGTCGCTGCGGGACGAGCAGGAGTCGCGGGTGTTCGCCGAGACGCCTCGCCGCCAGTCCGACCTGCGCGGCGCGTTGATGGTCGGCGTGATGGCAGCGCTGGCGCTGGTGGTGTTCGCGTACCTGTGGCTCGGCCGCTCGGCGGCGGAAGCCGTCGGCGACGTGACGCGGACCGCGTCCACAACGCCTTCGACTGCGCGTCCGGCCGAGCCCGGGACCGACCCGCGCCCTGGCGCTGCAGCGACCGCGGGCACATCGGCCCAAGCCACGGCCGGCCTGCCGCTCGACCTGGTCACTCTCGGACACGAGCAGCGGGGCGGCCGGGTGATCGTGCGCGGCCTGGTGCGCAATCCCGTCGCTGGATCGGCGCGAAGTGCCATCGTCGCCCACGTCGCGTTGCTCGATCAGGCGGGTGCTGTCGTCGGCACCGGCCAGGCTCCGGTCGACGTCAGGCACCTGAAGCCTGGTGTCGACGGCGGCTTCGCGGTGACGCTGCCATCTGATCCGCGCGTGCGCCGCTACCGCGTGACATTCCGGGGCGACAGCGGCTTGCTGGTGGCGCACCAGGATCGTCGCGCGACCACGGTGGCCCGACGCGCCAGTCGCCAGTGACTCGTTCTCAGGCAAGGACATGACCATGCACGCACGCCGATCGTCTCGCTGGGCTCTTCCGGTGCTGGCAGCGGCACTTGCCGGCATCGCCGGGATTCCGCTCGCCGCTCAGGACGGTTTCCGCTTCCGCAGCACCGCCGAACTGATCAACGTGACGGCCACGGTGGCCGACCAGAGCGGGCGTTTCGTGCCGAACCTGCGACGTGAAGACTTCACGGTGCGCGAGGACGGCGAGCGGCAGCAGATCACCCATTTCAGCGCCGAGCGCGTGCCTGTCAGTCTCGGCATCGTGCTCGACGTCAGCGGCAGCATGTCGGGCGAGAAAATCCGATCGGCCGAGCGGGCGCTGCAGCGCTTCCTGTACGACCTGCTGGCGCCGGAGGACGAGGTCTTCATTCTCGGCTTCTCCGACCAGACCGAATTGGTGAGTGACTGGACCACCAACCGGCAGCAACTGGCGAACGCACTCGGCCGGATCCGGCCGCGCGGCGGCACGGCGCTGTACGACGCGGTCGCCGAAGCAGTGCCGATGGCGCAGACGGGGCGCCACAAGAAGAAGGCCGTCGTGATCATCTCCGACGGCAACGACACCGACAGCCGCACCGACAGCGACGCGGTCAAGTCGCTGATCCGAGAAACGGAAGTGCTCGTCTACGCGATCGGCATCGACGGCGTCGGCTCGTCGTCGGGCGGGACCTGGTCGGGTCAGCCGCGCATCCAGCTGCCGTTCCCGTTCCCAATGCCCGGTGGCGGCACGTGGGGACGGCCGCGACCGCGGACGCAGGGCGGCCCCAGCAGCAGCAACGACCGGGTCAACGCCCCGCTGCTGCGCGAGATCACTGACGACAGCGGCGGGCGGACCGAGATCGTGCGCGGTGCTCGCGACCTCGACCCGGCCACCGCCGGGATCGCCGACGAGCTGTCGCAGCAGTATTCGCTGGGCTACGTGCCACCACGCGCACGGGACGGCCAGTGGCACACGATCGAGGTCAGCGTGCCGTCAGAGCGCTACCAGGTGCGGGCGCGGCGGGGCTATCTGGCGCGCTGAGCGCCGCTCGGGACTGGCACGCGCGGCGCGATATCATCGCTCGCCGTGTCCGTCTCCCCGTTGCTGCTGGCGATCGCGCTCAGCGCCCTGGGCAGTTTCCTGGGTGTCTGTGTCGCGTCGCTGATCTACCTGTTCGGCGACAAGGCGCGTGACCGGCTGGTGGCCTGGCTGGTCAGCTACGCGGTCGGCTCGTTGCTCGGCCTGTCGCTGCTCCACCTGCTGCCCCGGGCGCTCCTATCGCTGCCGGCCTCGCGCGCGCTCGGTACGCTGCTGCTCGGCATCCTGTCGTTCTTCATCCTCGAGAAACTGGTGCTGTGGCGGCACTGTCACGACCCGCACGAGTGCCAACTGCACAGCAGCGCCGCGAGCCTGGTGATCATCGGCGACGCCTTCCACACGTTCGTCGACGGCGCGATCATCGCGGCCGCCACGCTGACCTCGCCGTGGCTCGGGCTGACGACGGCGCTGGCTGCGGCGGCGCACGAAATCCCACAGGAACTCGGCGACTCGGCGATCCTGCTGCGGGCGGGCTATGGAAGGGTCCAGGCGCTCGGACTCAACCTGCTGTCGGGCCTCGGCGGCATCCTCGGGGCGCTCTTCGTCTACGTCGCACTTGGGCAGGTGCCGACCGTGCTGCCGTACGTGATCGCCTTTGCCGCCGGGAGTTTCCTGTACGTCGCGATGTCGGATCTGATTCCGAGCCTGCACCGCGGCCACATCGAGGTCAATCCGGTGGCGCAGGTGCTGCTGCTCAGTGCCGGGCTGTTCACGCTGTCGATGGTGTGACCGATCGGCGGCGCGTTTCGGGAATCACCAGCCACCAGCACGCCGCGAGCAGGAACGCCGCGGCGGTCACCGTGAAGGCGGTGACGAAGCCATGCTGCCCGGCCAGACTGCCCACCGTGAACGGCGCGGCCGCGCTCGCCAGACGTCCGACGTTGTAGGTCAGTCCCTGAGCGGTGGCTCGAATAGCCGTCGGATACAACTCGGCCGTCACCACCCCGAATCCCGTGAAATAGCCGGTGCCGAAGAAGGCCACCAGCGGTCCGAGCAGCAGCAGCGCCAGCGGATGCCGGACGCGCGCGTACACGAACATCAGGCCGGCAGCGGTGAGCAGGTACGCCACGTAGGCCCGCTTGCGACCGAACGCGTCGGCGACGACGCCGAAGGTCACGTAGCCGAACCACATCCCCACCTGCATCAGGATCACCAGCCAGGCCATCTGCCGGGTGCCGAACGCCAGCCCACCCTGCGCCGCCGGCAGCGACAGATATGCAGGGATCCACAGGTTGAAGCCCCACCACGCGAACATGCAACACGCGTTCATCACGGTCAGGGCGACGGTGCGGGCGGCCCGCCCGTCGGCCCACACCGCGCGCAGTCCGCTGGCCGGTGCCTGCTGGCGCGCCTCGCGCCACACCCGCGGCTCGGGCACCGCGCGCCTGATCCAGATCGTGACCAGCGCCGGCAGGACGCCGACGAAGAAGACCACGCGCCAGCCGAAGGACGGCAGCAGCAGGCTGGTGACCAGCGCGGCCAGCGCGTAGCCGACCGCCCAGGCGCTCTGCATCAACCCGAGGGCCTTGGCGCGGTGCTCGTCTGGCCATGTCTCGGCGACCAGCGCGGCGCCGCTGGCCCACTCGCCGCCCATGCCGAGCCCGAGCGCGATGCGGAAGATCGCCAACTGGAGCGCCGACTGGGCCAGCCCGCACGCCGCCGTGAATACCGAGTAGACGATGATGCTGGTCATCAGCGCGCGGGTCCGTCCGTAGCGGTCGGCGAACAGTCCGAAGCCGACGCCGCCCACGGCCGAGGCGACCAGCGTGACCGAGCCGAGCAAGCCGGCGGTTGCCTTGGTCAGACCGAGGTCCTGCATCAGGGCAGTCAGGACCAGGGCGTAGAGCATCACGTCGAAGGCGTCGAGCATCCAGCCCAGCGCGGCCGCCCACAGCGCCCGCCGCGCCTCGGGCGACGCCTCCCGCCACCATCCGGTCCAGCGTCCGCTCGTCATCGGGCGGTCATTGTCCCACCCTGTCCCCTGGCAGCGACAGCCATCCGGGCCGCAGTCGCCTGCAGGTCACACCGCCGGGCGCGGCGTGCCGGGCATTTGCAGCGCGCGGCGCTGGCACACCCTTTGATTACATCAGGAACAACGGAGGACGCACCGAACGTCAGGCCTGCCAGCGGTCCTGCCCGTGCGTTGACGCAATCATGACTATCAAC
Organism: Acidobacteriota bacterium; assembly: GCA_013695405.1. Taxonomy (GTDB): domain Bacteria; phylum Acidobacteriota; class Vicinamibacteria; order Vicinamibacterales; family Vicinamibacteraceae; genus Luteitalea. Next base: position 4,585 of record JACDAO010000708.1, read on the forward strand.
TTTTCTCGATCGATGATCACCGGCCTCGTGGCCCTCGCCCTGAGCAGCACCGCGATCCAGGCGCAGCCGCTTGATGAACGCAAGGAACTCCAGGTCGTCCAGGACGTGGCGCGCCAGGTGCGCCAGTACGTGAACTTCACCGTGTTCGACAGCGTCAATGCCTCGCTCGACAACGGCACCGTGACCCTGACCGGCAAGGTCACCATGCCGTACAAGGT
>JACDAO010000721.1 GCA_013695405.1 Acidobacteriota bacterium
GCTGCGCGTCGACGCCGCGTCGGCCGCCGATCCGGCCAACCGGCTGCTGCGCCTGGCGCAGCGCAGCCGCGACCTCGCCGATTCGATGCGCTTCGATTTCCTCTACGACACGACTCGTCACCTGTTCTCGATCGGCTACCGGCTGGCCGACGCCGATGGGCCGGGCCAGCTGGACGCGTCGTACTACGACCTGCTCGCCTCCGAGTCGCGGCTGGCCAGCTTCATCGCCGTCGCGCGCGGCGACGTGCCGCAGCGTCACTGGTTCCATCTCGGGCGCGCCGCGGTCAGCGTCGACGGCGTGCCGACGCTGCTGTCGTGGAGCGCGACGATGTTCGAGTACCTGATGCCGGGGCTGCTGCTGCGCTCGTTCCCCGGCACCATGCTCGACACCAGCTGCCGCCTGGCGGTGCATCGACAGATCCAGTACGGCCGGCAGCGTGGCGTGCCCTGGGGCATCTCCGAGTCGGCCTACAACGTCGTCGATCGCCACGACACCTATCAGTACAAGGCGTTCGGCGTGCCCGGTCTCGGCTTGAAGCGCGGCCTGGCCGACGACCTGGTGATCGCGCCGTACGCGACCGCGCTCGCGCTGCCGCTCGATCCGCAGGGTGCGCTGCGCAACCTGTCACGGTTGTCGGATGCTGGCGGAGAAGGCCGGTTCGGGTTCTACGAGGCGATCGACTACACGCCGCGCAAGGCGCGCGATCCCGAGGAGGCCCCCGCCCCGGGCGGTCCCGAGGGCGCCGTGGTGCGGACCTACATGGCCCATCACCAGGGCATGACCATGCTGGCCGCTACCAACACCCTGCTCGACAACGTGATGGTGACGCGGTTCCACTCCGACCTGTACGTGCAGGCCACCGAACTGCTGCTGCAGGAGCGCGTGCCTCGCCAGGCCGCCGCCGCGCCGCCACGGCCGGCCGAGGAGACGCGCGCTCTGTGGACCGCTCCGAGCAGCCCGCTGCGCCGGTTCCGGACGCCGCACACCTACTATCCGCACGCCCAGTTCCTGTCCAACGGGTCGTACGTGACCGTGGTCACCAACGCCGGCGGCGGGTCGAGTCGCTGGCGTGACCTCGGGATCACGCGCGCCCGTGAGGATCGGACCCTGGACATCGGCAGCCAGTGCCTGTACCTGCGCGACGTCCGATCGGGCCTGTTGTGGTCGCCGACCTACCAGCCGACCCGGCAGGAGCCCGACGAGTACTTCGTCACGTTCGCGGCGGACAAGGCCGTCTACCTGCGCACCGATGACGGCATCGAGAGCAAGCTCGAAGTGCTGGTCTCGGCCGAGGACGACGTCGAGGTCCGGCGCCTGGCGCTGACCAACAAGAGCGGCCGTGCCCGCGAGATCGAGGTCACCAGCTACGCCGAGATCGTGCTCGGCCGCGCCGAGGACGACTTCGCGCACCCGGCCTTCGGCAAGCTGTTCGTGCAGACCGAGTACCTGCCCGACAGCGCGGCGTTGATCTGCAGCCGGCGGCTGCGCTCGGCCACCGAGCCGCGCGCCTGGGTGTTCCACGTCCTGAGCGTCGAGGGACGGACCGCGTCGCAGACCGAGTGGGAGACCAGCCGCGTCAAGTTCGTCGGACGCGGACGGACCCTGGCGACGCCGATCGCGCTCGACGGCCGATCGTTGAGCGGCACCACCGGGTCTGTGCTCGACCCGGTGGTCAGCCTGCGGCAGCGCATCCGCCTCGAACCCGGCGGGTTCGCGCGGCTGGCGTTCTCCACCGGCGCCACCGACAGCCACGAGGCGGCGGTCGCGCTCGCGCACCGGTACCGCGATCGCGGCGCGGCGGCGCGGGCCTCGGCCATGGCCTTCACGCACAGCCAGATGCTGCTGCGCCATCTCGGCATCACCGGCGACCTGTCGCGGCAGTACGACCGGCTCGCGTCGCGGGCGCTGTACCTGGACGAGTCGCTGCGTGCGGCCCCCGAGGTGCTCAACAGCAACACCCTCGGACAGGCCGGGCTGTGGGCGCACGGCATCTCGGGCGATCTGCCGATCGTGTTGATCAAGGTGGTCCAGCAGGACGACCTGCGCCTGGTGCGGCAGGTGCTGCAGGCTCAGGAGTACTGGCGGCTCAAGGCGCTGCGCGCCGACGTGGTGATCCTGAACGAGTACCCGGCCGACTACCTCGACGAGATCCATCACAGCCTGACCGGCCTGGTCAGCGGCGGATCGTGGGGCGCCTGGCGCGACAAGCCCGGCGGCGTCTTCCTGCTGCGATCCGACGGCCTGCCCGCAGCCGACCGCATCCTGCTCGAGTCGGCAGCCCGTGCGGTGCTGGCCGGCGATCGTGGCGAACTGTCCGAACAGCTCGATCGCCCGTCGCCGGCGACGGGCTTGCCGCGGCCGTGGCCGCAGGCCGCGCCGGTTCCGACGCGCGTGACCGAGCCGCTGCGACCGGTGGAGCGGCCGCCGCTGCTGATGTTCAACGGCCTGGGCGGCTTCAGCGAAGACGGCCGGCAGTACGTGATCGCCCTGCGGCACGACACCGACACGCCGGCGCCGTGGGCCAACGTCCTGGCCAACCCGGCGTTCGGCACGTTGATCACGGAATCCGGCGCGTCGTTCACCTGGTCGGGTAACAGCCGCGAACACCGCTTGACGCCGTTCGGCAACGACCCGGTCACCAACGGCACCTCCGAGGCGATCTTCATCCGCGACGACGACAGCGGTGAGGCCTGGGGGGCGACCCCGACCCCGCTGCCGCGTCGGGCCGACGACGCCTGGGTCGTCCGTCACGGGGCCGGCGTGACCTCGTTCGAACGAACCACCCGCGGCATCCGGCAGCAGCTCGACGTCTGCGTGTTCCCGAACCAGCCCGTCAAGGCGTCGACGCTGACACTCTCCAATCCGTCGTCCCAGCCGAGGCGCCTCAGCCTGTTCGGCTACAACGACTGGATCCTGGGACCACCGCGGGCCGGGCTGCAGCGCTCGGTGGTGACCGCCCGCGATGCGCCGACCGGGGCACTCGTCGCGCAGAACCCGTACGTGCCGGAGTCGGCAGGCCGTGTCGCCTTTGCCTGGTGCAGCGAGTCGATCCGCTCGATGACCGGCGACCGCACCGAGTTCCTCGGCCGGAACGGCTCGATGACCGCGCCGGCCGGGTTGTCGCTGGCGACGCTGTCCAATCGCCTCGGTGCGGGGCTCGACCCCTGTGCGGCGCTGCAGGTCAGCGTGCTGCTCCAGCCGGGTGAGTCCCGTCGCGTGGTGTTCCTGCTCGGTGATGGCGCGTCGATCGACGACGTCCATGCGTTGATCGGACGGTGCGGCGACGTCAGCAAGGTGGACGCGGCGCGCGACGAACTCGGCGCGGCATGGGACGCGATGCTCGGCGCGGTGCAGGTGCGCACGCCCGACGACTCGTTCGACCTGCTGATCAACGGCTGGCTGCTGTACCAGAACGTCAGCGCCAGGCTGTGGGCCCGCACCGGCTTCTATCAGCCGGGCGGCGCGTTCGGCTTCCGCGATCAGCTGCAGGACGTGATGGCGCTGTCGTTCAGCCGTCCGGATCTGTACCGCCAGCAGCTGTTGCTCGCGGCCAGCCGGCAGTTCGTGGAGGGCGACGTCCAGCACTGGTGGCATCCGCCGGTCGGCCGCGGCACCCGCACGCGGTGCTCGGACGACCTGCTGTGGCTGCCGTTCGTGACCGCACACTACCTCACCTCGACCAGTGACACGACGGTCCTCGACGAAGTGGTGCCGTTCCTCGAAGCACCACCGCTCGGCCCCGACCAGCACGAGCTCTACGACCTGCCGACCGTGTCGTCGACGTCGGCGACGCTGTTCGAGCACTGCGTCCGCGCGATCGATCGCGGGCTGACCTCCGGCGCGCACGGCCTGCCGCTGATGGGGATCGGCGACTGGAACGACGGCATGAACCGGGTCGGCCACGAGGGCCGCGGCGAAAGTGTCTGGCTCGGCTGGTTCCTGTACAGCGTTCTGCAGGCGTTCGGGCCGATCGCGACGGCGCGCGGCCGCGTCGACCTCGCCACGCGCTACGCGTCCGAGGCCCACCGGCTCGCGGGCGCGCTTGAACTGGCGTGGGACGGCGACTGGTACCGCCGTGGCTACTACGACGATGGAGCACAGCTCGGATCGCGCGACAGCGACGACTGCAAGATCGACTCGATCAGCCAGTCGTGGGCGGTGCTGTCGGGAGCCGCGCCCGCACATCGCGCGGAGCGGGCGATGGACTCGGTGCGCACGCACCTGGTGCGGCGTGACGCGGCGGTGCTGCTGTTGCTGACGCCGGCCTTCGATCGCGGCGCCAAGGATCCCGGTTACATCAAGGGCTACGTGCCGGGCATTCGCGAGAACGGCGGGCAGTACACCCACGCGGCGTTGTGGACGATCATGGCGCTGGCGCGCATGGGCTACGGCGACGAAGCGGTGGAGCTGTTCCACATGCTCAACCCGATCAACCACACCCGCGACCGCGCCGGGGTCGACAGGTACGTCACCGAGCCGTACGTCGTCGACGGCGACGTCTATGCGCATCCCGAGCACAGCGGGCGCGGCGGCTGGTCGTGGTACACCGGATCGGCTGGTTGGATGTATCGTGCCGGGCTCGAAAGCATCCTCGGGCTGCAGCGCCGCGGCGACACCTTTGCGGTCACGCCGAGCATCCCCTCGCAATGGCCTGGCTTCTCGCTCGAGTGGCGATTCGGAAGCAGCCTCTATCGCATCAAGGTGGACAACCCGGAGCACCGCAGCGCTGGCGTCGCCACCGCGGTCCTGGAT
>JACDAO010000728.1 GCA_013695405.1 Acidobacteriota bacterium
ACTTCGTCGGCGTGCCGCTTCTCCGGATCCAGCAGCGGCTTCGGGGCGTCCGCCGGCCGCGCGCGCACGGCTGCTCCCGCGCCGGCCCGGGTCGGCGGTGACGACGCCACCAGACGCACCGTGCGCCACGATCTGCCCAAGGTCGGCCGCAATGACGACTGCCCGTGCGGCAGCGGCAAGAAGTACAAGAAGTGCCACGGGGCCGGGCTGTGACCATCGAGACCCTGACCGCCCTCTCGCCCGCCGAGCAGATCGCGCGCGGCCTGCAGACCGCCCTGACCTTCGACGACGTGCTGCTGGTGCCGCGTCGCTCGACGGTGCTGCCCAGCCAGGTCGACATCTCGACCCGCTTCACCCGCAACATCCGGCTCAACGTGCCGCTGGTGAGCGCCGCGATGGACACCGTCACCGAGTCGTCGCTGGCGATTGCGGTGGCCCAGCAGGGCGGCATCGGCATCGTCCACAAGAACCTCTCGATCGCGGATCAGGCGCTCGAAGTCGACCGGGTCAAGCGATCAGAGAGCGGGATGATCGTCAACCCGATCACCCTCTCGCCGACCCACTCGATCGCCGAGGCCCATCAGCTGATGCGCAAGTACCGCATCTCGGGCGTGCCGATCACCGACGACGGCAGCAAGGAAGGGCGGCTGGTCGGCATCCTGACCAATCGCGACCTGCGCTTCGAGAACCGGCTCGAGCGGCCAATCGCGGAGATCATGACGCGTGAGAACCTGATTACGGTTCCTGTCGGCACCACGCTCGACCAGGCGCAGGACATCCTGCACACGCACAAGGTCGAGAAACTGCTGGTGGTGGATCACGACTTCCGGCTCAAGGGCCTGATCACCGTCAAGGACATCCAGAAGGCGATCAGGTACCCGGCCGCCAGCAAGGACGACCTCGGGCGGCTGCGGGTCGGCGCCGCGGTCGGCATCGCCCGCGACACGCTCGAGCGGGCCGAGGCGCTGGTGGCCGCGCACGTCGACGTGCTGGTGATCGACACCGCGCACGGCCACTCGACGGGCGTGATGGACGTGGTGCGCCGGATCCGGCAACGCTTCCCCGACGTCGACATCGTCGCCGGCAACGTCGCCACCGGCGCGGCCACCGAGGAGCTGATCCGGATTGGCGTCGACGCGGTGAAGGTCGGCATCGGCGCCGGCTCGATCTGCACCACCCGGGTGATCGCCGGTATCGGCGTGCCGATGGTCTCGGCCATTGCCGAGTGCGCGCGAGCGGCCAGGGCGCACGACGTGCCGGTGATTGCCGACGGCGGAATCCGCTACTCGGGCGACATCACCAAGGCGATTGCCGTCGGCGGCAGCACGGTGATGATCGGCAGCCTGTTTGCGGGCACCGACGAGAGCCCCGGAGAAGTGATCCTGTTCCAGGGGCGCTCCTTCAAGGAGTATCGCGGCATGGGCTCGATCGGCGCGATGCGCAAGGGCAGCCGCGACCGCTACTTCCAGGACGAATTCGAACTCGACGCCGTGACCGGCGAAGGGACCGAGAAACTGGTGCCCGAGGGCATCGAGGGCCGGGTCGCCCACAAGGGCAGCGTGGCCGCGATGGTCCTGCAGCTGGTCGGTGGCCTCCGCGCCGGCATGGGCTACTGTGGCTGCGGCAGCATCGAGCAGCTGCAGACCGACGCGCACCTGATTCGCGTCACCCCGGCGGGCCAGCGCGAGAGCCACGTCCACGACGTGATCATCACCAAGGAAGCCCCGAACTACCGGGTCGAGTAGGCTCCGGGCTCACGGTGCAGGGCTCGAGGGCGCCGGTGACCGGGTACAATCGCGCCGTGTCCCGCCGCCTCCTCCCCTCCCTCGGTGTCTGTCTGCTCGCGCTCGGTGTGGCGGTGTCCGCCACGCAGCCGTCGGCACCCCGTCAACTTCGCATCATCGCCTTCGGGGCGCACCCCGACGACGCCGAACTGAAGGCCGCTGGCGTCGCGTCGCTGTGGGCCGCGCAAGGCCACAAGGTGAAGTTCGTGTCCGCGACCAATGGCGACATCGGCCACTTCAGCCAGGCCGGCGGGCCGCTCGCGCAGCGCCGCACCAAGGAAGTCCTCGAGTGCGCCCGCATCATGGGCATCACCACCGACGTCCTCGACATCCACGACGGTGAACTCGAGCCGAGTCTCGAGTACCGCCGCGTGTTCGCGCGCAAGATCCGCGACTGGCAGGCCGACATCGTGATGGGCCACCGGCCCTACGACTATCATCCCGATCATCGCTACGTCGGCGTACTTCTCAACGACACGGCGGTCGTCGTGGGCGCGGCGTTCTTCGTGCCCGACACGCCTCCGACGCAGGGCAACCCGATTTACCTGAACTACTCCGACAACTTCACGGATCCGAAGGCGTTCGAGCCGAGCGTGGTGGTCGACATCGACGCCGCCGCCGACAAGAAGTGGAGCTGCGTGAGCGCGATGTCGTCGCAGTTCGGCGACGCCGACTCGTGGCAGGGCCGCACGCGCCCCGACGTGCCGAAGGACGACGCCAAGCGGCCGGCGTACCTGCTCGAGCTCGCCAAACAGCGATCGGCGGCGGTCGCCGACCAGTACCGTGCCCAGTTGATTGCCCGCTACGGGCAGGATCGCGGGGCGAAGGTCAAGTACGCCGAGGCGTTCCAGCTCAATCAGTACGGGCGTCAGGTCACGATGGACGCCCTCGGCCAGATGTTTCCGAAGTAGGCCGACGCCATGACCACCCGCTTGCTGCCGACGGTCGGGACGTGCCTGCTGGCCCTCGGCGTCGCCGTCTCCGCGACGCAGTCCACTGCGCCCCGCCCTCTGCGCATCATCGCCTTCGGTGCGCATCCCGACGATGCCGAGCTGAGGGCGGCGGGCGTGGCGGCCATGTGGGCGGCCCAGGGCCACCAGGTCAAGTTCGTCGCCGCCACCAACGGCGACATCGGGCACTTCAGCCAGGCCGGCGGCCCGCTCGCGCAGCGCCGGACCAAGGAAGTGCAGGAGTGCGCGCGCATCCTCGGCATCACCACCGAGGTGCTCGACATCCACGACGGCGAACTCGAGCCGACCCTGGAGACCCGCCGCACCTTCGCACGAAAAATCCGCGAATGGCAGGCCGACATCGTGATGGGCCACCGTCCGTACGACTACCATCCCGATCACCGCAACGTGGGCGTCCTGCTCAACGATACGGCCGTGGTCGTCGGCGCGGCATTCTTCGTGCCCGATACGCCCCCGACTCGGGGCAACCCGATCTACGTGAACTACCCGGACGGCTTCACCGACCCGAAGCCCTTCGAGCCAACCGTTGTGGTGGACATTGACGCAGTCGCGGAGAAGAAGTGGCAGTGCGTTGCCGCGATGCCGTCACAATTTGCCGACGCGGACTCGTGGCAGGGGCGCACGCTGCCGAACGTGCCGAAGGATGAGGCGGCCCGCAAGACCTACATCCTCGAGACGATGAAGGGCTGGCTCGCGGCCGACGCGGACCAGTACCGGCCGCAGTTGATTGCCCGCTACGGCCAGGAGCGCGGCGCCAAGGTCAAGTACGTCGAGGCGTTCCAGCTGAACCAGTACGGGCGGCAGATCAAGCCGGACGAGCTATCCGCCATGTTTCCGAAGTAGACAAACGCGCGGCGTGACGCCGGACCGCCCCGGCGTCTCACTTCGTCGCTCAGGCTGACTCGGCGCGCTGCGCCGCCACTGCCCCGCACGACTCGCGGACGACCAGCGTCGCCTGCACGAAGATGTCGCGGGCGGGCCCATCCGGACGCGTCCGCCGTTCCAGCATCGCCGCCAGCGCGGCCTCGCCGATCTGTCGCACCGGCTGCCGCATCGTCGTCAACGGCACCGGCAGCCATCCCGCGTACTCGACGTCGTCGACGCCGGTGATCCGCAGGTCGGTGGGGACTGTCCGTCCCAGAGCCAGCACCGTGTGCATCAACTGGGCGGCACCGCGGTCGTTGGCGCAAACCACGGCGTCAGGACGGTGGACGTCGAGGTAGCGGGCGACGGCCTCTCGGTCGGACGGCGCCGGCACAGGCACGGAGGCGAGCCCGGGGTCGCCTCCCAGCGCATCGAGCGCCTCGCGATAGCCGGCGCGACGCGCCTGTACCGTGGAGGCCGCGCGCGACGCCGCCAGGAACGCCACGCGCGACGCGCCATGACCTAGCAGGTGTTCGGTAATCGCGAATCCCACCCGCCGGTTGTCGATGCCGACCAGATCGTAGGGGCCCCGCTTCGGGTAGGGATGCACCGATCGATCGAGCAGGACGACCGGGATCCGCGCGGCGTCGAGGGCCGTGACGATGCGCAGGTTGGTCGGGTCGTCGGGCGCGAGCCCCTCGAGTGGGGCCAGAAAGACGCCGTCGACGCCGCGGGCGATGTACTGCTGGGTCCGTCGCCAGGCGGCCGCCGCGCGGGACGGGCCCGCGGTCTCGTCGCCGCCTCCCCACAAGAACGCGTGGGCACGCGCGGCAGGCGCCGACATCAGTCCCTGGACCAACGGCTCGAAGATCTCGATGTCGGGCAGGTCGGGCACCAGCACGGCGAAGGTGCAGTCGCCTGCCTGCGGCCCGGAGCCAGAGCCGAGGCGGGGGCCGCGAACGAAGGTGCCCGATCCGACCTTCCGCTCGACCAAACCGAGGTGCTGCAGGTCGCGAACAGCCCGTCCGACCGTGATCCGCGAAGCCCCGAACCGACGGCCGAGATCGGCCTCGCTCGGGACGCGCGCGCCTGGTGGCAAGACGCCGCTCTCAATCTCGCGCCGCAATGCTTCGTACACCTGTTGATACTTAGGCATAGCCAGCGCGACTCGTTGCATGGACGATATGCTATATCAACTTGGCGTCAGCGAGGTCTGCGGTGGCGGTCCACGCACGAATTGTAACCTTAATTTGACGGACAATTTACCTGAACGATACACCTGAGATGTTATGCTCACTTGCAGGAAGCGGTCCCCAGAGGTTCCGCAAGGAGTCCCAATGTCCACCTCTACTGAACCGGTGCACTACCTGGTCGCCAGCGACTTCGACCAGACGCTGAGCTTCAACGACTCGGGCGCGGTGCTCAGTCAGATTCTCGGCACCTCACGCTTCGAGGAGAAGGTCGCCGGCCTGGCCAGCAGCCACCTGGTCCATCAGGGCGGCGAGCTGGCGTACCTGCTACGCCACGACCCGGAGTTCCGGGCGGTGCGGCGCGAACACCTGATCGAGGCCGGCAAGAAGGTGCGCCTCAAGCTCGACATTCCGCATCTGGTCGACCTGCTGGCCCGTGGGGTCAACGGCTGCACGTTCTCGTTCTTCGTGATCTCGGCGGCGCCGCGCGAGGTGATCTGCTCAGCGCTCGAAGGCGTCGTGCCCGCCGACCACATCTTCGGTACCGAACTGGAGTTCGACGAGGTCAGCGGCGAAGTGTCCGCGGTGACCCACGTACCGGCCGGGTATGGCAAGGTCGCCGTGCTCGAACAGCTCGAGACGCGAGCCGGCACCCGTCCGGAACACACCATTTACGTTGGCGACGGCAGTTCCGACGTGCACGTGATGCTGCACGTCAACAACCGCGACGGTTTCACGATTGCCGTCTCCGAGAACCGCCACCTGGCGCGCATCGCCCGCCGGACGGTGCTCAGCGACAGCGCGCTGAGCGTGATGGTCCCGATTCTCGGGCACCTCGGCGGCTGGAGCTCCGGCGCGATTCGCGAGCTGTTTGCCTCCTACGGGTTGACGCTGCACGACTGGGAGCGCGCCCGAACAGACCGCGTCACGCTGCGCGAAGTGCCGGCCTTGCTGCGCGCGGAGTCGGCGTGACGCTGACGCTGCCTGATTCAATTGGCTGGGTTGCCACCGCGGTCTTCACGGCCTCGTACTTCGCGAGGGGCCCGCATACGGTGCGTCGCGTGCAGATGGCCGGCGCCTCGCTGTGGCTGGCCTACGGCGTGGTAACGCAGGCAGTCCCGGTGATCGTCGCCAACGTGCTGGTCCTGGGGGCCGCGACCTGGGCCGAGTGGCGGCGACGGCAAGACGACCGCCCGGTGGCGACGGCGTCGACGGCCGCGCCGGTTGGCGCGACCCAGTCCGCACAGGCCTGACCCTAGCCCTCCCGGCCCGCCGGCCACGGGCCGATCCGGATGTCGCGGGTCGAGTCGCCAACGATGGCGATCTCGACGGCGATCGCGTCTGGAAGCGACCGCGCCAGCCGCTCGGGCCATTCGACCGCTAGCACGCCGTCGCCCATCTCGACGTCTTCCAGGCCGAGATCCTCGACGTCGGCGGCGCGCTCCAGACGATAGAGATCGACGTGGTACACCGGCAGACGCCCGCCTCGATACTCCTGCATCAGTGTGAACGTCGGACTGCTGACGTCATCGTCGGCAGCGCCGAGGCCGACGGCGAGGCCTCGCACGAAGGCCGTCTTGCCGGCGCCCAGGTCGCCGCGAATCAACACGACGTCGCCTGGCTGCAGTCGCGCGGCTAACGCCTCTGCGATCCGTGCGGTCTCGGCTTCCGAGTGCGACCGCTGCGAGGTCACGCGCCGTCGCGCTCGGCGTCGCCGCTGCCACCCTCGGCCGACAGTTCGAGCACCGCGTCCCCGAGGTAGGTGAGCAGGTCCGAGGCGGTGAGCGCGACCTCGCCGAGGTCGGCCATCGCCAGGTCGCCGGCGTGCCCATGCAGGTATACGCCGAGCCTGGTCGCGCCCTCGGCATCGAGCAACTGCCCGAACCAGCCGGCGATGACGCCGGTCAGCACGTCGCCGGTGCCGCCGGTCGCCATGCCCGGGTTGCCGGTCAGGTTGATGGCGATGCGGCCCTCGGGCGCCGCCACCAGGGTGCGGTGGCCCTTCAAGACCACGTGTACCTGGTGCTGCTCGGCGAAGGTCCGCGCCGCGGTGACGCGGTCCTGCTGCACATCTTCTGTGGAGATCCCCATCAGGCGCGCCATCTCGCCCGGATGCGGCGTGATGATCACGTCCAGGCCGTCGCGCCCCGCCAGCAGGTGCACGTCGTGGCCAGCGAAGGCGTTCAAGGCATCGGCATCGAGCACCACCGGCACGCCGGCCCGCTCGAACAACGCGTGCACGAAGGCCTGCACGCGCGGACCGGTGCCGAGGCCGGGACCGATCGCCATGATGTCAGCCTGCACCGCCAGCACGCGCTCAACGGCCTCCTCGGTGACCTGACCGTCCTCGTCCTCCGGCAATCCAACGGTCATGTACTCAGGCGCCATCGCCGCGAGAATTGGCTGCACCGATCGCGGCGTGGCCACGGTGACCAGGCCCGCGCCAGACCGCAGCGCGGCCATCGCCGCCAGGTGCGCCGCGCCGCTCTTGCCGAGCGAGCCGGCGACGATCAGCACTCGGCCGAACTCACCCTTGTGGGCGTCTGGATCGCGCGGCTCGAGCAGCGACTGGACCAGGTTCCGGGTGATGACCTCGGTGTACGCGCCGTCGATCCGTTCGAGCACCACGTCCGGGATGCCGATGTCGGCCACCACCAGCTCGCCACAGAGGCGCTGCGCCGGTGGCAGGATATGGCAGATTTTCGGGGCCGCCAGCGTCACCGTCAGCACCGCACGTACCGCTTCGCCGTTGACCGCGTGGGTGTCCGCGAGCAGACCGCTGGGCACGTCGACGGACACGACGGGAATGCCGCTGCCATTGAGGTCGCCGACGATGGTCGGGTACATGCCCTGGAGGGGTTCGCGCAAGCCGGTGCCGAACATCGCGTCGACGATCACGTCGCAGGTCGAGATCTCGGAAAAATGCAGTTCCCAGGCCTGTTCGTCACCAATCTCGACCACCGATACGCCGAGGCGCCCGAGCACCTCGAGATTGTGGCGGGCATCGCCGCGGACGTCGGCCAGCCTGCCGATCACGAACACCGGTACCTCGACGACGCGTTCGAGCAAGGTGCGAGCGATCACGAAGCCGTCGCCGCCGTTGTTGCCCTGCCCGGCCAGCACCGCGACGCGGCGGCCTGCCAACCCCTGAAACGACGCCTCGATCGCCGCGACCACCTGGCGACCGGCGTTCTCCATCAACACCAGCGAGGGGATGCCCAGTTCCACGATCGTGACCCGGTCGGCCTCTCGCATCTGTGCGGCGCTCAGGACTCGCATGCTGTGGCGCAGAGTAGACCGTCGCCACCCGCGGGCCAAGCGCAAAGTACGCGGTCGGCCGCCGGTCTGCTACGCTCGTCAGCCGTGGCGATCGCGGTCGACATCGATGGAACGATCCACGGGCCGCACGATGCCCGGATCTCGGTCTTCGATCACGGCTTCCTGTTCGGGGACGGCGTCTACGAGGTGCTGCGTACGTACCGCCAGCGGCCGTTCCTGTATGCGGCGCACATGGCGCGGCTGCGTGCCTCGGCCGGCCAAATCGCGCTGCACTGTCCGCTGACAGACGAGGCGATGCGCGGGCGGATCGACGCGACCATCGCGGCGGCGGCGGTGCCCGGCGAGGCGTACATCCGGATCCTGCTGACCCGAGGCGTTGGCGACATCGTCTACGACCCGGCTGCGTGCCCGGTGCCGACCGTGGTCATCATCGTCAAGCCGCACCTCGAGGTCAGCGACGTCGCCCGCGCCGACGGCGTCGTCGTCGCGCTGGTGTCGGTGGTCCGCAATCACCCCGACAGCGTCAACCCGGTGATCAAGTCGAACAACCTGCTCAACAACGCGCTGGCGATGCAGCAAGCGTACGCGGCCGGCGCCTTCGAGGCGCTGATGCAGAACCACCGCGGTGAACTGTGCGAGTGCGCGCAGTCGAACCTGTTCGTGGTCCGGGCCGACGCCGTGCTGACCCCACCGGTAAGTGCAGGGTTGCTGGTCGGGGTGACCCGCGGCTTCGTGCTTGCGCTGGCGGCTGGACTGGGGCTGGAGGCGGGTGAGGCGGTGCTGCGCGAGGCCGACCTCGACTCGGTCGACGAAGCATTCCTCACCAGCACGACCCGCGAGATCGTGCCGGTGGTGCGAATTGGCGATCACGTGGTCGGCGGCGGCCGTCCCGGGCCCGTCACGCGGCGCTTGGTCGACGCATTCGCAGCGGCGGTGGCAGACCGTCTGGGCTGACACACCTACGAGTGCCCGTTGGCCGGACAAGTCCGGCCGCTACGATCTGCCAAATCTGGCCGCTACGATCTGCCAAGTCCGGCCGCTCCGTGGATCCGACAAGTCCGGCCGCTACGCCAGGGCGTCTTCGTACTCGCTGATCGGCGGGCAGGCGCAGATCAGGTTGCGGTCGCCGAACGGGTTGTCGATGCGGCCGACCGCCGGCCAGGTCTTGTGGGTGCGCAGGTACGGCAGCGGAAAGGCCGCGACGCTGCGCGGATAGGGCCGCGTCCACTCGTCGGCCATCACCACCGCGGCGGTGTGCGGCGCGTGCTTGAGCACGTTGTCGCGGCGGTCGACGCGTCCGTCGATGACCGCCTCGATCTCGGCGCGAATCGCCAGCATCGCCTCGCAGAAGCGATCGAGTTCGTCGCGGCTCTCGCTCTCCGTGGGCTCGATCATCAGCGTCCCGGGCACGGGGAACGACACCGTCGGCGCGTGGAAGCCGTAATCCATCAGGCGCTTGGCGACGTCCATCTCGTCGATGCCCGAGGCCTGCTTGAGCGGCCGCAGGTCGAGGATCAACTCGTGGGCGACGCGGCCGGCGCGGCCGGTGTAGAGCACCGGGTAGGCGTGCTCGAGCCGGGCCTTGATGTAGTTGGCGTTGAGGATCGCGTACCGGGTCGCCTCGGTCATGCCCTCCCCGCCGAGCAGGCACATGTACGCGTACGAGATCAGCAGGATGCTGGCACTGCCCCACGGCGCCGCGGCAACGGCGTGAATGCCGTCGTCGCCGCCGGTGCAGATCACCGGGTGGGCCGGCAGGTACGCGGCCAGGTGCGCCGCGACGCCAATCGGCCCCATGCCCGGTCCGCCGCCGCCGTGCGGAATCGCAAAGGTCTTGTGGAGATTGAGATGGCAGACGTCGGCGCCGATCAGCGCCGGACTGGTCAGGCCGACCTGCGCGTTCATGTTGGCGCCGTCCATGTACACCTGCCCGCCGTGCGCGTGCACGACCTCGCAAATCTCGCGAATCGCGTCCTCGTACACGCCGTGAGTCGACGGATAGGTCACCATCAGCGCCGCCAGGGTGCTGGCGTGCTGGGCGGCCTTGGCCCGCAGATCGGCGAGGTCGACGTTGCCCTGCCCGTCGCAGGCGACCACCACGACCTTCATCCCGGCCATCACCGCGCTGGCCGGGTTGGTGCCGTGTGCCGAGGAGGGGATCAGCGCGACGGTGCGACGCGCGTCGCCGCGAGCCCGATGCCAGGCGCGAATCACCATCAGGCCGGCCAGCTCACCCTGCGCCCCGGAGTTCGGCTGCAGCGAGACCGAGGCGAACCCGGTGATGTCGCACAGCATCCGCTCGAGGTCGCGGAAGACTGCCTGGTAGCCTTCGGCCTGATCGACAGGCACGAACGGGTGCAGGGTGGAGAATCCAGGCCAGGTAATCGGCAGCATCTCGGCGGCCGCGTTCAGCTTCATGGTGCACGAGCCCAGCGGGATCATCGAGGTGTCGAGGCCGATGTCACGCCGCTCGAGATGACGGATGTAGCGGGTGATCTGCAGTTCCGACCGGTGGGTCGTGAACACCGGATGGGTCAGGAACGGCGAGGTCCGGCGCAGTCCGCCGGGCAGCGGCGAGGGCGCGTCCTCGACGATCTGCGTGCCACGCTCGCTGACCTTCGCAAACACGTTCAGGATCGCTGACACGTCCTCGGCGGTGGTGGTCTCGTCGAGGCTGATGCCGACCGCGTCCGGGAACCAGCGGAAATTCAGGCGCGCGGTGTCGGCGGTCACCCGCAGCAGGTCGAGCGGCACGCCGGAGATCTTCAGCGTGTCGAAGAAGGCGGTGTTGTGCTGGACCAGGCCGAGCGCCTGCAGACCGGTCGCCAGTTGCGAAGCGCGGGCATGAATCCGGCCGGCGATCGCCGCCAGCCCGTCGGCGCCGTGATAGACCGCGTAGAACCCGGCGATGTTGGCGAGCAAGGCCTGGGCCGTGCAGATGTTCGAGGTCGCCTTCTCTCGCCGGATGTGTTGCTCGCGCGTCTGCAACGCCATCCGGTAGGCCGAGCCCCCCTGGCTGTCCACCGAGACACCGATCAGCCGCCCTGGCGCCTGACGCACGAACGCCTCGCGGGTGGCGAAGAACGCCGCGTGCGGCCCGCCGTAGCCAAGCGGCACGCCGAAGCGCTGCGCCGAGCCGTACACGATGTCGGCCCCGAGCTCACCGGGCGGCACCAGCAGGGTCAGGGCGAGCAGATCCGAGCCGACCGCGACCAGCGCGCCGACGGCGTGCGCCGCCGCGATCACCGGCGCGATGTCGCGCACCTCACCGCCGCCGTCGGGGTACTGGAGCAGCACCCCGAACACATCATCGGCAATCGCCAGATGCTCGGCGCCGACCGACTCGACCTGCAGGCCGAGTGGTTCGGCAC
>JACDAO010000744.1 GCA_013695405.1 Acidobacteriota bacterium
CGTGTCAGGCATTCGGACGAAACGGCTCAGGCGGTAGCCAGTCCCCCGCCCGCGAAGCAATGCACATGCCTGCCAGCCAGCGCAGCCCAGGCCGGCCGGCGACCGTGACCGGCTGCACCAGCGCGCCCCGGCCCCGCCCCGGCACACAGCACCGGCAGGTGCTGCAGCGTCTGGATGTACTGGCTCACCTGCAGGCCGTACTTGCGCGACGGCAGGCTCGAGTCGAACCGGAGTAGCTCCATCTCGCAGCCATAGTGCTCATCGAAGTACGAGGGCACGACGTCCTCGCCCCACTCGAACGAGTGACCGCCGAGCTTGCGCATGATCCGTGACGAGCAGTGCTTGACGGTGGCGGTGGTCACCCCGAGGAAGCCGCCAAGGCTCTCGGCCAGCGCATACGTGGACATCGCCGTGTTGACCGCATGCGCGGTGCGGCGGAACTCCTCGCCAACTGCCCAGCCGCCGAACTCGACGTACCTGACGCGACGGGCCCGGGCCAGTGCCAGATCGTTTGCCAGGACCACCCGCAGCCGGTCGGCCCAGGTCGCACTGCGCGCAATCGCCGACGACCAGACGCCAAGCGCTTCAGGCTCGGCCTCTTGAGGCTGATGGGTGCGAAACCGCGCGCAGGCAGCAATTTCTCCATCGGGCTGAATCGACACCACGTGCCAGCTGGAGTCGTCGGACGCCAGCACGTGCTGACCACTGCTGGTCAGTTGCGCCGCCGTGATTGCCCCGTCACGCAGGTAGACACTGCCCCGCAGTTTCTGGACGCCGGCGAGCACGTGTGCGTGGCGGCCCGGATCGACGTCGACACCATGGAAGGCACCGGGCACAGCCGACGCGAGCGGCGCGAGCAGCATCAGCGAGCCACTGCGAGTTGACGAGGGAGAGGCGGACAGGTGCATGCGTTTACAACTCCTGTGTGTCAGTCCGCGTCCGACTGCCTTGGCCGCCTCTGGACAGATCTCGACCCTTCGCACTGAGGGGCCAGGCGTCGTCTGGCGGGGACTCAAAGACACCGATGCCTGTGCATCAGCGCCCGTCCGGCAGACCGCTCGCAGGCGGTGCGCGTCGCTCCCGCAGTGGGAACGAGGCGCCCGAATGCGTGTACGGCTTTCGGGAGAGGGTCAACGGACCGACAGTGGACCCGCGCCGTTAAGTAGCAAGCATCAGGCCAAGACAGGTGTCGCAGGACGCGACGGACCGCCGACGCTCCCGCAACTGCAAAACCGTCGGAGCGCACACCCGAAACGTCTCGACACCACCCTCGTCGCAGTGTCAGAGTGTTGCGGATCGTAACAACTTGGACAAACTTACCGTCCGTTATCGGGCGCGCAGTCTATTGATGAGCGAAAGCTGTCGGGGTAAGGGGAGCCTCACGATCTAACGGAGGCGAATGTTCAGTTACGAATTCGTCCGTGTGAGGTCGAGGTGTCGACGCGCCGTCGGCAGGTTAGTCGTCGCGTTCCACCGTGCGGAGGCGTTTGGTGTCGGCACGTCGCTGCTTGGCGTCGAGCCGGCGCGTCTTCGATGCCGCGGTCGGCCGGGTCGGCCGTCGCGGGGTCGGCGGCACGGCGGCCGCCGCGAGCAGGGCGTACAGACGTTCGCGCGCAGCGACCCGGTTCTGGGCCTGGGTCCGGTACTCGCGCGCGTCGATCACCAGCACGCCGTCGGCGGTCATCCTGTGACCGGCCGCGCGCATCAGACGCGCCTTCACGCCAGTGGGCAGGCCTGTGTCATCGACCCGCACCCGCAACTGCACCGCGGTCGACACCTTGTTGACGTTCTGCCCGCCGGGACCGGAGGCGCGTACGAAACGTTCCTCGAGCTCCGATTCCTGCAACACGACCTCGTCGGACACCCGGATCATGGCGCAGCTGCCCGTCGGGCGGCCGCGGCAGGCGTCCGGGCGCTCAGCGCCTCAACCAGCACTCGCCCCTCCGAGCCGCTCGGCGCTTCGACCCCGAGCAGCGTCGCCAGCGTCGGCGCCAGATCGTTGAGGGCAACGTGCCCGTGGAAGTACCCGGCGCTGACCCCGGGTCCCATGATCACCAGCGGAATGTGTGAGTCGTAGCCGTACGGGGACCCGTGGGTCGCGCCCGTGGCTCCGGCAATCCAGTTCGGTTCGAGGACGATGTGCAAGTCGCCGGCCCGGTGGCGGTGGTAGCTGCGTGCGACGCGTTGCGATAACCGGTCGACCGGCGCCTGTCCGTCGATCAGCATCTCGCGCGTGTAGACGCGGGCCACGTGCGGCACCTGGCCAGCGGCGGTCGCGGCCACGCGCCTGACCTCCGCGGGATCCGCCTTGTGCTCGGTCATCACCGTCCGGTCGAGGTAGACGTGCGGGTTGGCGATTCGTTCGATCCAGGTCGCCGCGCCGAACCTGGCGTCGAGCGCCTGCTCGATCGCCTCGGTCAACGCGGACGAACTGAAGCGGCCCCCAGGCAGCCGGTAGGCAGCCTGGGACTCCGGCAGCGGGCCGACGCCGTGATCGGCGGTGAAGGCCACCAGGGTCCGCCCCAGCCCGACCTGGCGGTCGACCAGATCGAGCAGACGTTGCAGTTGCAGGTCGGTCTTGCGGGTCACGTCGCGCACCTCCGCCGAGTCCGGGCCGTAGCGATGCCCGACCGAGTCGTTGGAGGAGAAACTGACGCTCAGCAGGTCGGTCACGCCGCGCTGCCCCAGCCGTTCCTCGCGCAGCGCCGACTCGGCCATCGCCAGCACCAGTTCGTTGCCGGCCGGGCTGGTGATCACCGCGTCGAGCAGCGGCGCGCCGGGCTGGCTCGGGTAGGTCCGGGCCCCGTCGGGCGCGCCCTGGTACTCCCAGCGCGTGCCGGCGAACGAGTCGACGATCTTGCGCGCGTTGACCGCCTGCACCCAGTCGGGGAGCGCGTCCCGGTAGTAGGTGCTCGTGACGAAGCCCCCGCCGCGGAAGAAGTAGGCGGCGTCGGCGGCGTGTCCGACCGGCAGGATGGCCGAGCGGTCCTTGAGCGAGATGCCAATCACCCGCGGCGAGGTCACGGCGCCGAGCGGCACACCCGACGCTTGCTTGATCTGGTCGCCGAGGGTGGTCACCAGCATCCGCCGGGGCGAGGCACCAGTGCCGCCGCCGCCGCCGGCGCTGCCGACGATCCGGACGGTGTCATCGGTGATGCTCTCCACGTTGGTTTGCGTGCTGCGCTCGTACCAGGTGTTGTTGATGATGCCGCTGACCGCCGGCGTGGCGCCACTGAGCATGGTCGCGTGGCCGACCGCCGTTACCGTAATGCCGTGCTCCAGGTGCGCGTCGGTGAACACCGCGCCCCGGGTGGTCAGCGTCTTCAGCCCGGCCGTGGGCGGACCGAAGCGTGTCAGGTAGTCAGCGCGGAATTGGTCGACGGCAATCAGCAGCACCAGACGGACTGGCGGTCCGGCCGAGGGCGGCGTGGGCCGCGTCTGCGCGTGCGGCTTCAGCGCCAGGCACCACAAGGCGACGAGCATGACGCCGACGCGAGACACTCGAGAGACGGACGGCAGGGCTGAGGGCATCGGCACAAGTCTAACCGCCGACGCGCGGTCGGCGAGCAGCCGGTGCTGCTGATGATCTGCGCCGACGATCGGAACGGGACCCCGAGCAGGAAGTCGGAGAACGAGTTGCCCGAGGCCGCGCCGTTGAACAGGAACTGGCCGCTGCCCTCGTTGGCGCCGGCCGAGAAGCCGTCGAGGATGTGATTGCGCGACCAGGCGCCGCCGACCCGCAGCGAGTGGCGGCCGGTGATCCAGGTGACGTTGTCACTGAGCGAGAATGAGGTCGTCTCGGTGTCGCGCAGCACGTTCTGACGCAGATCGCGCAGCAGGGTCGGCGAGTTGGGGCCCTGGCAGACGAACGCCGCGTGCCCGAGCCGATCGCGTCCTTCGGCCGGAATCTCGAGCCCCCACTCGTCGGCAAGTTGACCGGCGTCGAAGTTGCCGCGCCGGTTGGCCTCGTCGACGTTGAACCCGCCGCGCAGTTCGTTGAGGAAGGTATTGGTGAAGATCTCTCCCGCCCGCCGTCTCGCGGCAGGCGCGGCGCGTGCAGACGCAATTGCAAGCCGATAACCCCTCGAATCGTTGCGAGGCCGTGTGATATACCTCCCGCCACGTCCTGTCAACCTGCGGTTCGACGCGTGGATCACTGGAGGGCATTGCGTGGCGCGTCAGGTCCGTCGGATGCGGTGGGTCATCGGGGGCCTGCTGTTCCTGTCCACAGTCATCAACTACATCGACCGGCAGACGCTGAGCGTACTCGCCCCCGAGCTCAAGACGCTCTACGGCTGGAGCAACTCGGACTTCGCGCGGGTGCTGATTGCGTTCCGGCTCGCGTACGCGCTCGGCCAGACGGTCGCCGGACGCGTCATCGATCGCCTCGGCACGCGACGCGGCCTTGGCCTCGGCGTCGCGTGGTACTCGGTGGCTGCGATGTTGACCGCCCTGGCCGGCGGCCTGCCGTCGTTCATGGCGGCACGCTTCGCGCTCGGGCTCGGCGAAGCCGGCAATTGGCCCGGCGCGACCAAGGCGGTGTCCGAGTGGTTCCCGCGCAAGGAGTCGGGCTGGGCGGTGGCGTTGTTCGACAGCGGGTCGTCGATCGGCGCGGCGCTGGCGCCGTTCATCGTGCTGTCGATCTATGCGGCGTTCGGCTCGTGGCGCCCGGTGTTCGTGATCACCGGCGCGCTCGGCTTCGTCTGGCTGGCGGTCTTCCTCGCGGTCTATCGCCCGCCCGAACACCATCCGTGGGTCACGCCGGAAGAGCGGGCGCTGATCCTCGAGGGACGTGACACGCCGAATGCCGCCGACACCGGCACCGCCCTGCCCTACGGGACGCTACTGCGACTGCCACAGACGTGGGGCTACGTCTTGTCCAAGACCTTCACCGACCCGGTGTGGTTCTTCATCACCGACTGGTTCGCGATCTACCTGGTGAGCCGCGGCTTCAGCGTGCAGGAAGGGCTGCTGGCGTTCTGGGTGCCGTTCCTGGCCGCTGACGTCGGCAACTTCCTCGGTGGCGGCGTCTCGAGCGTCCTGATCGCCCGCGGTTGGCGGGTCGGCACCGCCCGCAAGGTGATCGCGGTGGCCGGCACGCTGGGGATGACCATGCTGGTGCCGACGCTGTGGGTGTCGTCGCTGCCGGCGATCATCGCCTGCTTTGCCGTCTCGACTTGCGCCTATGCGGCGTACTCGACGGTCATCCTCAACCTGCCGGCTGACCTGTTCCCGTCCTCGTCGGTGGCCTCGGTCAGCGGGCTGGGCGGCACCGGCGCCGGTCTCGGCACGATTGCCGCGATCTACCTGACTGGCTGGGTTTCGGACCGGTACTCGTTCGCGCCGATCATGGTCGGCGCCAGCATCATCCCGGCGTTCGCGTTGCTGGCGATGCTGACGCTGGTGCGCAACACGGCCGCGACCCGGGCCGGGTTGGTCAGGGCGGTATAGGCGAGCCGGGAGCCGA
>JACDAO010000766.1 GCA_013695405.1 Acidobacteriota bacterium
GTGCGGACCGGTCGGCTGTGGGTCACCGCCGAGCTCGACCCGGCCACCATCCGTGAGGAGAAGCTGACGCAAGGCGGCGTGCTCGGCGTCACGGTGACGGACGCGGCCGGCGCGCCGGTGGGACAGGCCGAGGTGCCGCTGGTTGCGGGGGCGCGCGCGGTGGCCGCCGAGATCTCGACCACGACCGCGCCAATCGAGGCCGCCGAATTGATCGTGCGGCTGCGCCTGAGCGGCGGCTCGTTGCCGTTGACTGACACCGTGCGCGTCGCGCTGCCTGACGCGGCCTCCCCGGTCAGCACCGCTCGCCTGTTCCGGGCCAGCGCTGCGACCCGCCAGCAATTCGTCGCGACCGCCGACCCGCGCTTCCGGCGCAACGAGAAAGTGCGGGTCGAGGTGCCGCTCGCCGCGGGCGCGTCCGCGGTCACCGCCGAACTGCTCGACCAGTCGGGCAAGTTGATGACCGCCATCCCGGTGGCCTCGGCGTTGCGGCCGGTCGACGATGCCGGGCTTGGCTGGGCGAGTGCCGACCTGGCCCTGGCGCCGCTCTCGACGGGCGACTACGTGCTCCGTCTCAGCGTGACGACCGCCGACGGCAGCACGCGCACGATGACCGGGTTCCGGCTAGTCCCCTGAGGTCCGGGCGCGATCAGGCGAGCGCGATCAAAATCGTCGCGCCTCGCGACCGAGCAGGTGCAGCAGGTCGCGGTGTGCCAGCACGGCATCGGGCGACTCCTGAATCGCCTGCAGGTAGCGCCGCGCGTAGAAGGTGCCCTCCGCGTCCGGTGCGGCCAGCGCGCGGGCCTGCACCAGAATCGCATCCGCGTCCGGCGACGGCTGCTGCGGTCGGCCGGCGAGCAGTTCGTCGATGTGCACCACCAGTTCCGACAGCGGCCGCAGCCACGCGAAGCGCGGGTCGTGCAACAACACCTGCAGCGCCTCGTTCGCGCTCAGTCGTCCGTGCAGCCGTTCATGCCCCCGCCGCTCCCACTCCAGCAACTGTTCGTGCAGGTGCAGCACCGCGTTCCTCACGTCCCGCAGCCACTGCGCCTCGTGCGCCGATCTGTCCACATGCCTCCCCTGAGACAAGGTCGCCGCGAGGCGGGGTCGCCGCCGGCTGACCTGTGCGCTCCAGCGTACCCCTGAACTCACCCGCGCAATCCCTCGCTCCAGCCACCCTACCCGCATGGTTATCCATGATGTCGTCCCAGGTGGGCGCAATTCTCCGAATCCTTGGATGCGAAGGCGTTCACATTCGTCGGCTCGCGCCGCGATCCGCCCCGCATCCAACTGAGCTCGTCAACTACAGACACCCACTCGCCCAGACCAGCGGACCGGTCGCCCCACCACAGGGACCAGCACCACGGTGTGCGGGCTGGCTGGCGGGAGAGTTGCTCCTTACGCGCGCTGGCGACGGCAGGCGGCGGCGGCGGAGGTGCTCGCGGCGCGTCCTGCCCGCGGCATTCGCGGCAGCACTGGCTGGCCGCAGAAGGGTACGTCATGAACATCGCGTGCAGATGGCTTACAGGCCTGGCGGCGGTCCTGCTGCTGGCCGCCCCCGTCGTGGCGCAGGAGCGCTTCGGCGGTCTCACCGGAACGGTGACCGACTCCAGCGGAGCCGTGCTTCCGGGGACCACCGTCAACATCACCAGCAAGACCTCCGATGCCGTCCGCTCGGTCGTGACCGGCACCGACGGCGTCTACTTGATCAACGATCTCGAACCCGGCCGCTACGCCGTGACGATCGAACTGGCCGGCTTTGCCCGCACCCTGGTCGACGACGTCAGCGTCGGTCTCGGCAAGACACTGCGCGTCGACGCGCAGTTGAAGGTCGGCGATCTGTCCGAGGTGGTCCAGGTGACGGGCGCCGGCTCGCGCGACATCGACCTGCGCAGCACCCTGGTGGCGCACAACCTGCCGGCCGAGGAGATCGACCGGCTGCCCAAGGGCCGCAGCTTCCAGTCGCTGGCCCTGACTGCGCCCTCGGTCAACGCCGGCGAAATCGAAGGCGGCTTCCAGGTCAACGGCGCCAGTGGCGCCGAGAACGCGTTCACCGTCGACGGCATCGTCACCAACAGCCTGGTGGACGGCCGGTCGCGGCAGAACACGGTGTTCGAGTACCTGCAGGAAGTCCAGGTCAAGACCGCCGGGATCGCGGCCGAGTACGGCGGCGCGCTCGGCGGCGTGATTAGCGCCGTGACCAAGTCAGGCGGCAATACCTTCCGCGGTGAGGGGCACTACTACTACGAGGGCACGACCCTGGGCGCCGGGCCGGTCAAGCGGCTGGTCCTCGATCCCTCCGACGACGTCACCGTCAGCTACGTGCAGGACGACAAGCAGCCGGATCACCGCAACGAGATTGGCGGCTCGATCGGCGGCCCGATCCTGCGCGACAAGCTGTTCTTCTTCGGTTCCTACTCGCCGCGCTTCGCGACCCGCACCAACAGCTACCAGTTCAGCAACGGCACCGAGCCTGGCGACATCGAGCGGACGCAGACGTTCACGCAGGCATTCGGCAAGCTGACCTACCGCATGGGGCGGATGACGGCCTCCGGATCCGCCCTCTACACCCCGACCACCTCCGAGGGCACGCTGGCCGCCTTCAACGGCACCGCCGCCAATGTCATCACCAGCTCCAGGGCCGCCAACGCCGTCAACCTCGATCGCGGCTTCGAGGCCAAGCAGATCAGCACCACCGGCAACGTCGACGTCACGCTCGGTACCTCGTCGTTCATGAGCGTGCGCGGCGGCTACTTCTATGACGACTACAAGGACACCGGCATCCCGCAGACCACCAATTACCTGTACCAGACGTCGAGCGTCGGCCTCGGCTTCGTCCCGGCCGGCCTGCAGGGCGCGATCGGCACCCAGAACACGCCGCGAGCGCTGATCGTCGCCAACGACACGACCACGCGCGGCTTCATGAACGCCGATTACAACGCCGCCTTCCGGGCCGGCGGGTATCACACGCTCAAGGGCGGGTTCGGCTACCAGCACACCGTCAACGACGCCTCCCAGGCGTATCCCGGCGGGTACGTCAACATCTACTGGGACCGCGACTTCGTGTTCCAGGGCAACCAGGGGCGTGGCGCGTACGGGTACTACGAGGTGAATAACCGCGGCGTCCAGGGCGAGGCTGGCGCCGACATCCTGTCGCTGTACATCCAGGACCAGTGGACCGTCGGCAACCGCCTGACCCTGAACCTCGGTCTGCGCACGGAGAACGAAACCGTCCCGTCCTTCCGTGATGGCGTCGATGCGATGAAGTTCGGCTTTGGCGACAAGCTGGCGCCGCGGCTCGGTGCGAGCTACGACGTGATGGGCGACGGCAAGCTGAAGCTCTATGG
>JACDAO010000772.1 GCA_013695405.1 Acidobacteriota bacterium
GGGCTGCGCCACCTTCACGCAGCGGGCACTGGTCGTGCAGACCGCGATCGAGCAGTACCTGCGGCCGTTCCTGATCGGCCGGCGCGTCGACGAGATCGAAGACATCTACCAGTCGATGTACGTCAGCTCGTACTGGCGCAACGGGCCCGTCCTGTTCAATGCGACGAGCGGCGTCGACATCGCGCTGTGGGACATCCTCGGCAAGCGGGCCGGGCTGCCGTTGTACCAGTTGCTCGGCGGCAAGGTGCGGCATGGCGCCGACTGCTACTACCACGCCAGCGGACGCGACTTCCAGGAGGTGGAGGACAACGCCCGCAAGGGCATCGACGCCGGCTTCCGTCACGTGCGCGTGCAGGGCGGCGTGCCGGGCATGGCTACCTATGGCGCACGCAGCGACGCCGCCGCGGGCGGATCGCCCGAAGAGCCGATCGGGCCGACCAACCCGCGCGCGATCTGGGAGTCGGCCGGCTACGTCCGGATGCTGCCCAAGCTGTTCGAGCACCTGCGGATCAGGCTCGGCGACGAGGTGCAGTTGCTGCACGACGTGCACGAGCGCGTGCAGATCAACGAGGCGATCACCCTGTGCAAGGCGCTCGAGCCGTACCACCTGTTTTTCCTCGAGGATCCGTTCCCGCCGGAAGACAACGCCTGGTTCCGGCAGCTGCGCCAGCAGACCAGCGTGCCGCTCGCGATGGGCGAGCTGTTCAACACCGTGCAGGAATACCTGCCGCTGATCTCGGAGCGGCTGATCGACTTCATCCGGATCCACATCTCGCAGATTGGCGGGCTGACCCCGGCGCGCAAGGTCGCCGCGCTGTCGGAGTTCTTCGGGGTGCGGACCGCGTGGCATGGGCCGGGCGACGCGTCACCGGTGGCGCACGCTGCGCAACTCGCGCTCGAACTTGCCTCGTACAACTTCGGCATTCACGAAGGCGGCAGCTTCCCGGCCGAGACCCGCGAGGTGTTCACGGGCGCGCCCGAGCAGAAGAACGGCTACATGCTCGCCAGCGACGCCCCCGGACACGGGGTGGAGGTCAACGAGGCGCTGGCCGCGAAGTTCCCGTTCCCTGAGGGCCCGCCGAACTTCGACTACTCGTGGGGCACCACGCGGCGGCGAGATGGGACGGTGATACGACCCTAGCGGACTGCGGGCGTGGCCTCGTAGAACGCGTAGGTGATCCGCCACGAGGTGGTGCGCCCGGGCTCGACGCTGGCGTCGATGTAGGGCTCCGGGCAAACGGTTCGTGACGCCGACCAGAAGATCAGCGACGACAGCGGCCGATCGCCGGTCACCCGCACGCCGGCGCCGGTCGCACGCTGCTCCAGCTCGAAGCCGTAGTCCGCGGCCGCAGGCCCGAAGCCCGCCAGTTCGGTGAAGACGGTCTCCCCGGCCTGCAGCTCGCGGCGGTAGATCAGCTCGCGGCCGTGGATCTCGGCCAGGTTCTGCAGCGGGCGGGCCGCACGCGGCGCAAACGGGAACCGGACCACGACGTCGGGCCCGGTCGGCCGCCGGTCGAGCGTGAAGAAGTTGTGGTTGTAGACGCGAGTCGCGATTGGTTTCCGGCCGCGGTTGGTCAGCGCGTGCTCGAGCACCAGCGACGCACCGATCAGCCGCAGCGTCTTCGTGTAGGTGTACGCATACCCGGCGCCGTCGTCCAGGGCGTGGACGAACTCGATCCAGTCGGTGCCCTGGCGCGTCGTCCAGGCGCCGGGATCGACAATCGCGTATGTCGCGAACCGCTGGAACGCCGGTTCGGCCGGCTTGCGCAGCACGCCCACGCCAATCCGGACGAAGGTGCCGCCCGGCGCGGCCTCGGCGTATCCGAGCGCGGCGTCGCCGGTGAGGAACTCCTCGACCGGCCCGGTGATCGCATCGTGCGTCGTCGGGTCGTAGCTCGCGAACCACTGGCCGAAGTACTCGTGCCCGTTCCAGGTGAGGCTCGACACGACCCCCGACCAGTCGAAGCGGGTGCCACGGTAGAAGCCCGCCGTGGCGTCGGGCAGGTAAATCGTGGCGCGCACCTGCGCATTGGCGATGGTCGCCACCGGGGAGTTCGTCACGGCATCGGTCGGCGCGGCGCTTGTCGACATGGGGCTGGTCGGCCTGGTGGTGGCCCGCGTGGGGGTGGTCGGCGTGGGGGTGGTCGCCTGCTGCGCGACCGCCATGAGCATGATGAGGACGAGAGACATCCGGCCAGTCACTCCTGCAACGCGAACGCCATGATGTTTGCGCCCGCGGCAATGGCAATGTACTGCCGACCGTCGAAACTGTACGTCATCGGCGAGGCCCGCCAGATCGCGTTGGTGCGGAAGGTCCAGAGCGGCCGGCCGTCCGTCGCGTCAACCGCCATCAAGGCCCCGTTCTCCTCGCCGAAGATGACCAGCCCGCTGGCGGTCGCGAGCGTGCCGCCCCACGAGATCGCCGGGCCAGGCTGCGGCAGCTCCCACGTCGCCTTGCCGGTGCGGATGTCGAGCGCCCGGAGAATTCGCTGCGGCGTCGGTGCGGCGGCGGTCCGCTGCGACCCGCCGAGATACGGCTTGCCGCTCTCCCACGGCCCCTGCGGCGCGGTGGTGTAGATGCTGCATTTCTCGAACGTCTGGACGTAGTAAAGCCCGGTCTTCGGGCTGAACGACGGCGAGAACCAGTTGGTGGCGCCGTCCTGGGATGGACAGACCGTCGTGCCGCGCGGCGACGGCTTCTGATTCGGCAACAGCACCGGCCGGCCGTCGGCCCCGATGCCGCTCGCCCAGGTGAGGCGGCTCACGAACGGCGTCGACAGCAGGCGCTCGCCCGTGGTGCGGTCGAACACGTAGAAGAAGCCGTTCCGATTGGCGTGCAGCAGCAGCGGACGCAACCGTCCTTGCCAGTCGGCATCGACAAGCACCGAGGTCTGCGTCGCATCCCAGTCCCACAAATCGTGCGGCGTGAACTGGTAGTACCAGCGCAGGGCGCCCGAGCGTCGGTCGAGCGCGAGGATGCTCGAGGCGTAGAGGTTGTCGCCCAGGCGATCGGAGCCGTCGTATTCCTTGCTCGGGTTGCCGGTGGGCCAGTACACCAGGTCGAGCGCCGCATCGTAGCTGCCGGTGAACCAGGTCGGAGCGCCGCCGTGTTCGATGTCCTTGCCCCGCCAGGTTTCCGATCCTGGCGTGCCCGGCTTGGGCACCGTCCAGAAGCGCCAGACCTCCTTGCCGGTGTCCTGATCAAAGGCGACGACGAAGCCGTTGGCGCCGTGCTCGCCGCCCGCGACGCCGGAGATCACCAGGTTGCCGGCCGCAAGCGGTGCCGACGAGGCCGAGTAGTTCTTGCGCCAGTCGTCCATGACGCTGTCCCACACCAGGGCGCCGGTGAAGCGGTTGAGCGCAATCAGGTGCGCATGGTCGGTGACCATGAAGACGCGGTCGCCGGCGACGCCGACACCGCGGTTGGCGCCACCGCCGCTGACGCCAGGCGTGCGCGATCGCTTGTAGCGCCAGATCTGACGGCCGCTGCCGGCGTCGAGCGCGTAGCACTCGTTTGGCGCCGACACGTACATGATGCCGTCCACGACCACCGGGGTCACCTGCAGGGTTCCGGCGTCGGGCACGCTGAACAGCCACTGCGGCGCCAGGCGGCTGACGTTGCTCGGGTCGATCTGCGTCAGCGACGTGTAGCGATTGCCTCCCGGATCGCCGTTGTAGGTCGGCCAGTCGCGGTCGGATGTGACCGGACGATACTGCGTGCCGGATCGGCGCAGCAGGTGCACGCGTGCGTCGTCGGTGCGCAGCTGGAGATCGTCGAACCCCTGGTTCATCACCAGGCCGTCGAGCGTCCGCCCATCGGTGGTCTGCACCGTCGTGCGCGCCAGGGGCGCTTCGCGGCGCTCGATGCCGCGCAGGAACCGCTTCAGCGACGCCAGCGTGACCGGCGGCAGCGCCGTCGCCGGCATCCCCTTTGTCGGCCGGCCGCCGCGAATCAGTGTCGTGAGATCGGTGTCCCGCAGCAGCGGCAGGCGATAGACGATGGACGGTCCGGTGTCGCCGCCGTGGCCGTCGGCGCCGTGACAGACCGCACACCGCGACTCGAACACCGTCCGACCGTTCCGCTGGGAGGGTTGCGCCTGGACGTCAGCGCTCGCGCCCGCCAGCGCGAGCACGGCCATCACCACACCTGATCGAGCCAGGACCATGGGGCCTCGAGACGAGCGAGCAGGGCGACGTGAACCATTGCACCGATCCTTTCAATGTCGACGTAAACGGCGTGCGTCAGGATAGCGCGGAAGCGCCGCGAGCACTCTCCGGGCAGCGTGAAACCGGTTCGCCCTGCACCCACGGCGCCACCGTGTGTCGTCCGTCCTCGTCCAGCGACGCCGAGCACGACAAATACGCGGCGAACGCCCGGCCCTTCCTCCAAGTGACTTGTAGCGACCGCTCGGTCATTCGGACACCTCGTCAACGAGCGCCGGATGACGATCACGTTCGCGTTGGCCGAACCTCCCATTACGCTCGAGGAGGCCCGTCGGTATGGTGGCGCCAATCAACGCCATGCTGCCGGCGACCGACGGCTTCCATACCCGTATCGCGGGCGCTGGCCGGTGCGTGACCGTGGCGCACCGCGCCGACGCCCGGTTTGCTGCCGCAGAGACCATCGGCTCAGAATGGGCCGACACGCACCCGCGTTGCTGAGGATGTTCATGGCGCCGATAATCCCAGACCCCGACAAGGTCAAGAGCTTTCGCACCGCAGCCGCGTTCGAGACGTGGTTGCGCGCGAACCACGCGCGCGAGACCGAGCTGTGGCTGAAGATTCACAAGAAGGCTACGGGGCTGCCTACCGTGACATACGCGCAGGCGCTCGATGTGGCCCTCTGCTGGGGGTGGATCGACGGCATCTGCAAGTCGTTCGATGACCAGTCGTTCCTGCAGCGCTTCACGCCGAGGCGCCCGCGAAGCATCTGGAGCCAGGTCAATCGTGAGCATGTGGCGAGGCTGACCGCGGCCGGGCGGATGACGCCGCACGGCCAGCGCCAGGTCGACGCCGCCCGCGCCGATGGGCGGTGGGACGCCGCCTATGCGCCGATCCGCAGCGCCAGCGAGGCGACCATCCCCGCGGACCTGCGCGCCGCGATCGACGCCAGTCCGCAGGCGCGCGCCACCTTCGCCACGCTCGGCCGCATGAACCTGTTTGCGCTGGCGTTCCGGACCAACAGCATGAAGACGCCCGCCGGACGCGCCAGGAAGATCGTCGCGTTGGTTGACATGCTCGCGCGCGGCGAGACGATCGTCCCGCAACGGATGGGTGCCATCGCCCGCCCGGACCGCGGCGAGGCGCAGCCCCGCCCGCGCCGCGCTGCGAAGCACTCCTGATCGCGTGAATGCTGCGGCGGCCGAGCAGCGCCACTGCCAGGGCGGCGCTACACTCGGGGCATGTGCCGGAACATTCGCACACTTGCCAACTTCGAACCGCAGGCCACCGACAACGAGATTCGCGCCTCGTCCCTGCAGTTCGTCCGGAAACTCAGTGGCGTCAACAAGCCGTCCAGGGCCAACGAGGCGTTGTTCAACCAGGCGGTCGACGAGGTCACCGAAGCGGCGGAGCGCCTTGTCCGCGGCTGGGTGACCAGCGCGCCGCCCAAGGAGCGCGGCGTCGAGATCAAGAAGATGATGGAGCGGTCGCGGCAACGGTTCGGCAAGGAGCCCACGCGGACGCCGATCGACCCGACCGAGTAGAAAGGAGGCTCAGGCGATCGACACCGCTGGGTCAGGCCCAAGCAGGGTACGATCAGGCATGAAGTCCCGACGATCGGCTCTCGACGGCTGGTCGCCCGAGCAGGTGGCCCTCGGACGCGCCTGGGCCGCCACCTGGCGTGACGCTGGACCCCGTCTGGAGGCTATCCGGCGCCAGGAACTTCGTGACCTCGACGCATGTGCGGCGATCTCGCTGCTGTGCGGCACAGCCGACTACCACCAGCCGCCGCGCGTGCCCGCCGCGACGTCCGGGTTGATCGAGCAGCAGCGTCTGTTCGCGAAGCTGCGTCGCCCGTGAACGCCCTGCTGCGCGCAGCAGCCGACCTGCAGGCGGTGTGCGTCACCCATCACTGGCGCTTCTGCTTCATCGGCGGGATCGCCGTCATGCGCTGGGGAGAGCCGCGCGAGACGATCGATGTCGATCTGACGCTGATCACGGGATTCGGGCGTGAACGGGAGTTCGTGACCGTCCTCATGAAGGCCTTCCGGCCACGCATCGACGAGGCGGCGGCGTTCGCCGAGCGCAACCGTGTGCTGCTGCTGCGCGCGGACTCCGGGGTCGGACTGGACATCGCCCTCGGGGGTCTGCCCTTCGAGGAGTTGGCGGTCGAACGGTCCACGCCGTTCGCGTATCCCCCCGACATCCCGCTGCGCACCTGTTCGGCCGAGGATCTGATCGTCCTCAAGGCGTTCGCCGGTCGTCCCAAGGACTGGGTCGATATCGAGGGCGTCATCATCCGGCAGTCACATCAGTTGGACTGGCCGTACGTGCAAGCGCAACTGGCACCGCTGGTGGAGTTGAAGGACGCCCCGGAGCTGCTCGAGCAGCTCGAGCGAACGCGGGCACGTCTGGAGAGCTGAATCTGCCCCTTGTGCCACCATTTGCCCATGACCCCGCAGGAACTGCAGGCGCTGGTCGACTACCACTACTGGGCGAGTGACCGGATGTTGGCGGCTGTCGAGCCGCTGAGTCCCGACCAGTTCACCCGCGATCTCGGCAGCAGCTTTCGATCGGTGCGCGACACGTTGTCGCACCTGCACGGCGCCGAGTGGATCTGGCTGTCGCGGTTTCAGGGCACGTCTCCCGCCAGTGGGCTGCCGCACGAGCGTTTTCCCGACCTCGCAGCGGTGCGTGCCGAGTGGGCAGGCACCGAGGCTGGCCTTCGCGCGTTCGTGGGCGGGCTGGACCAGACGGGCCTCGAGCGCGTGATCGAGTATCGCGTGCTGAGTGGCCAACCAGGTGCGAGCCGGACCTGGCACCTGGTGCAGCACCTGGTGAACCACGGCACCTACCATCGCGGGCAGGTCACGACGATGCTGCGGCAGCTGGGAGCCGCGCCGCCGGCATCGCTGGACCTGATCGCTTTCTATCGCGGGACAGGACGCTGAGTAGCGGCCAGCTCCTCCGCGACCGGATCGTGAAGACCCGTTCACGCGGGCCCTCGAAGCGCGCAAGCATGCGTCACCTCAGGGTGCGGGCACGTCGACGAGCCGCAGCGTCGCGGTCTCCACGCGTCCCTCGCTGACGTCGATCGCGGTGCCGACCGACCGCAGGAACTCGCCCTGCTCCTCGCGCGTCTGGTCACGACGGGCGTCCATTGCGCCGACGGCCAGCGCCGCGATCATGTAGCGACCCGGTCGCAGGCCGCGCAGCGCGAACGAGCCGTCGGCGTGCAGCGGCCGAAGCTGTGTGCGCACGTCGATGTCCTCGGGCGAATCGGTGCTGTCGTCCGGGATGGCGGCGACAACAGCCCCGCGCAGCGCGTCGGGCGTGCCTTCGACGCGCCCCGTGACACCGCTCGGACGAGCGCTGACCAGGACGACGACATTGTCCAGCGTGCCGCGGCGCGGGAAGTCGTACCCGGCCAGCGCGTCACGTCCTTCGATGGTGATCGACTTCACCCACCAGCCGTCGGGCAGTTCCATGACGCGCAGTTGCTGTCGGCCATGGATACCCGCCAGCGTGAACGTCAGATCCGGTGGCACGTCGACCTCGACCGTCCCGCCCGGCAGCATGCCGAACGCCGCGCGCCATGTAACCAGACGCAGCGGACCGACCGGGGTGGCGTTGACGCTGGCGCCCTCGACCTCGACGCGCCCGCGGATCGTCGTGCCCGGGCCGATCGGCACGGCGACGTCTGGGATGTCGTCGCCGTCGACCACCAC
>JACDAO010000782.1 GCA_013695405.1 Acidobacteriota bacterium
GGCCAGGTCTCACGCAGTGGTTGGGCCATCCAAGATACCGTTTGGTCATACCACCAACACGCCTCGCTGCAAAAGGCGCGCGTTGCTACACGCCGGGCTGTGAAACGCTGTTGGTCAGCACCCGTAATTGGTCATGCCAATTACGGTGGACTGACCAATCCAGGTTACGCGGGCGAAGTGGCTGACGGACATTCGGTGAGCGACTCATCAGAATGAACTAGCAAATAAATTGTAAACGCAGCAGTCGGTCGCCTGTGGGCTCTGCCCGCGTGGGGTCGCCGGTGGGAGGTGCGGGCGCTGTGGTACAACCCTGCGATGCAGGATTTCTGGCTGCCGCGGCCCTCCCGCCGAGACTTCCTGCGCCTGGCCGGTGCCGCGTCGAGCGCCGCCGCCCTGCCCTCGTCGTGGGCGCGCGCTCAACCACCAGCGCTGTTCGACGAGGTCCCGGCGTCGCGCAGCGGCATTACCTGGCGGCACGACAACGCGGTGTCGGACAACCGCTACCTGCCGGAGACCTGCGGATCGGGCTGCGCGGTGTTCGACTACGACAACGACGGCTGGATGGACCTCTATCTGGTCAATAGCGGTCCAGCCGATTTCTACACACCCAAGGCGCCACTTCGCAACGCGCTGTACCGCAACAACCGCGACGGCACCTTCACGGACGTCACCGAGAAGGCGGGCGTGGCCGGCGGCACCTTCGGCATGGGCGTCGCCGTGGGCGACTACGACAACGACGGCTTCCCGGACCTGTTCGTCACCGCGTACGGACGGTGCACGCTCTACCACAACAACGGCAACGGGACGTTCACCGACGTCACCGACGCCGCCGGGCTGCGCTCCCCGGGCTGGACCACCAGTGCCGTCTGGTTCGACTACGACAACGACGGACGCCTCGATCTGTTCGTGTGCAGCTTCGTCGAGTTCTCCCTGGCCACCAACGTCTTCTGCGGCGACAACAAGCTCGGGCGCCGCTATTACTGCATCCCGCGCGTCTTCAAGCCCTCGTCGAGCCTGCTGTTCCACAACAACGGCAACGGGACGTTCACCGAGGTCAGCAAGGGCACCGACATCCAGAAGGCGCTCGGCAAGGCGCTCGGCGTGGTCGCGACCGACGTCGACAAGGACGGCAAGCTCGACCTGTTTGTCGCCAACGACACGGTCCAGAACTTCCTCTTCATGAACCGCGGCGGCGGCAAGTGGGACGAGGTCGGCCTGGCCGCCGAAGTGGGCTTCTCGTCGAATGGCCAGCCGCGTTCTGGGATGGGCGTCGACGCCGCCGACTTCGATCAGGACGGCTTTGAAGACCTGTTCGTCGCCAACGTC
Organism: Acidobacteriota bacterium; assembly: GCA_013695405.1. Classification (GTDB taxonomy): domain Bacteria; phylum Acidobacteriota; class Vicinamibacteria; order Vicinamibacterales; family Vicinamibacteraceae; genus Luteitalea. The sequence continues at coordinate 1,327 of JACDAO010000782.1, forward strand.
GACCAGGAGATGTTCTCGCTCTACAAGAACCGCGGCAACGAATCGATTCAGGACGTCGCCCACGCCAACGGCGTCGCCCAGAGCACCCGCCTGATGAGCGGCTGGGGATTGAAGTTCTTCGATTACGACAACGACGGCCACCTCGATCTGATCCTCGCCAACGGCCACCCGGACGACATGATCGAGGCCTACTCCACCCAGGTCACGTATCGCGAGCCGCTGCTGCTGTTCCACAACGAGGCCGGCACGCTGCGCGACGTCAGCAGCGCGGCCGGCCCGGTTTTCCAGAAGCGCTTCCCGGCGCGTGGCCTGGCCGTCGGCGACCTCGACAACGACGGCCGTCTCGACGTGCTGATCAACAACAACGGCGACGCACCGCTGCTGTTGCAGAACCGCGCCGGCCAGGCCAACCACTGGGTCGGCCTGCGGCTGCAGGGCACCACCTGCAATCGCGACGCGGTCGGTGCCCGGATCAGCTGGTCAGCCGGCGGCACCGTTCGTCGCCGCTTCAAGACCGGCGGCGGCAGCTACCTGTCGGCCCACGACCCGCGCGAGATTCTTGGACTCGGCACCGCCACCCAGGTCGAGTGGGTCGAGATCGCCTGGCCCGGTCCGAGCACCCGCGTCGACCGCCTGACCAACCTCGCCATCGACCGCTACCACCTCGTCGTGGAGGGCAGGGGGGTGTAGCCGCGGGACTTGTCCCGCGGTCGGGTGCGGTCGGGTGTAGCCGCGGGACTTGTCCCGCCTTCGGGTGTAGCCGCGGGACTTGTCCCGCGGATCTCTCCCGGCCGGACAAGTCCGGCCGCTACGACGTAGGGGGCCCTGCTCATTCAATCACCCCGCGTAGTGTGTTCAGGTGAGGTCTTGCGTGGCGGCGGGCAAGTACGCTGGGCCGTTGACTTCACCTGGTCCTCTCGCACTGACGGCCGGACTCCTCGCGGGCGCGCTCGGGACGTACCTGGCTGCGCCGCTCACGGGCCAGCGCGCGTCATCGCCGGCAGCCCCGATGACCTTCACCGACGTCACGCAGGCCGCCGGGGTGACGTTCACGCACGTCAGCGGCGCCTTCGGCAAGAAGTACCTGCCGGAGACGATGGGCGCCGGGGTGGCGGTGCTGGACGTCGACGGCGACGGGCGGCAGGATCTGTTCTTCGTGAACAGCCGGACCTGGCCCGGTCGCGCCGGCGGGCCGACCCTGCCAGCGCTCTACCGCAACGCCGGCAACGGCACCTTCACCGACATCACGCGCGGCTCCGGGCTCGACCTCGAGATGTACGGCATGGGCGCGGCGGCGGGTGACTACGACAACGACGGTCATGTCGACCTGTTCGTGACCGGCGTCGGCGGCAACCGGTTGTTCCGCAATACCGGTACCGGGCGCTTCGTCGATCTCACGGACAAGGCGCGGCTGACCAACCGCAGCTTTTCGGCGAGCGCCGCCTGGTTCGACTACGACCGCGACGGGCACCTCGACCTGTTCGTGACCAATTACGTGCAATGGACGCTCGAGACCGACAAGCCCTGTGCACTCGACGGCAAGAACCGGTCGTACTGCACGCCCGAGACCTACAAGGGTGAGTCGCCATGGCTGTTCCGGAACCTCGGCAACGGCACCTTCGAGGACGTGACGAAGAAAGCCGGACTGTACGACCCGGACAGCAAGGGGCTGGGCGTGGCCCTGGTCGACTACGACAACGACGGCTGGACCGACCTGTTTGTCGCCAACGACACCCAGCCCAATCGCCTGTACCGCAACAGCGGCAAGGGCACGTTCACCGACGAAGCGGTCGGCGCCGGGGTTGCGTTCAGCGAAGCCGGGACGCCACGGGCCGGGATGGGCGTCGACGCGGCCGACTTCGACGGCACCGGCCGCGAGGGACTGCTGGTCGGCAACTTCTCCAACGAGATGCTGGCCCTCTACCGCAACGAGGGGGAAGGACTGTTCGTCGATCAGGCGCCGACCTCCAGCATCGGCCGCGACTCGCTGCTGACCCTGACCTTTGCCTGCTTCTTCCTCGACGCCGACAACGACGGGCGGCTCGACATCTTCGCGGCCAATGGCCACGTCGCCGACGACATCAGCAAGGTCCAGCCGCGTATCACTCACGCGCAGCCGGCGCACCTGTTCCGGGGCCTGGGGCCGGGCCGCTACCAGAACGTCGCTGCTGCCAGCCCCGCGCTCTCGCAGCGCGTCGTCGCACGGGGAGCCGCGCATCTCGACTTCGACAACGACGGCGACCAGGACCTGGTCGTCACCACCAACAACGGGCCGGCACGCGTGCTGCGCAACGACAGCCGTGGTGGTCGTGCACTGCGCCTGTCACTGGTCGGCAGGCGCGCCAACCGATCGGCAATCGGTGCCCGCGTCCGGGTGAGTTGGGGCGGGGCGGCTCATCTTTCGACCGTCCGCACCGGCTCGAGCTATCTGTCGCAGAGCGAGCTGCCGCTCACCTTCGGCCTCGCCCAGGCGTCCAAGGTGGAACAGGTCGAGATCCGCTGGCCCGGAGGTCAGGTGGAACGCCTCGGACCGCAAGCCGCAGGTCAGACGTTGGTGGTCACCGAAGGCGCCGGCATCACGCGCCGGGTGCCGTTCGGCAAGTGAACGTAGGCGTCGGACTTGTCCGACGCGCCCGTTCGCGGCCGCCCGTCCCGGCGACCGGCGTCCGGACGCAATTGCGATG
>JACDAO010000792.1 GCA_013695405.1 Acidobacteriota bacterium
GCAACTGCCAGCATCCCGAGTGTCCGCACGTCTGAGCGGTGCGTCTGGTGGCGTCGCCAGCGTCGCTCGACGAGATCGGCGCCGGCGCCGCTGCCCCGGGCCACCCGCGATTGCGTCAGCGCGGCAGCGCCTGCGCGCAGGCCCAGTAATCCGCCCACGGATCCGCGCCCAGTTGCTCCAGACGGCGCGGCACGGTGCGGACCGTCCAGCGATCAGGTCGGCGACAAGTCGACACCTCGTCCCAGGCCAGCGGCGTGGACACGGGTGCGCCAGGGCGCGCCCGAGGCGAGAATGCCGCGACCACGGTGCTGCCGCGGATGTTGCGCTTGACGTCGATCAGGATCAACGCCTCGCGCCCGACCTTCGCGAAGTTGGTCGTGTAGCGTGACGGCGCCGCCGCAACCAGCGCGCCGGCGATGCGCTCGGCAAAGCCCAGGCCCTCGCCCCAGCTGCGCTCGCGCACCATCGGCATCACCACGTGCAGGCCCCGGCCGCCGGTCGTCTTCAGCCACGACTGCAGCCCCTCGGCGGCGAGCACCGCCCGGACCTCACGCGCCGCCGTCACCACCTGTGCCCACCGCACCTCGGGGCCGGGATCGAGGTCGAACACCAGGCGATCCGGCTGCTCGAGACGGTCGACGGTGCAATTCCAGGTGTGCGTCTCGAGCCAGTTCATCTGCATGATCGAGACGAGCCCCTCGATCGAGTCGGCGACCATGTACTCGCCCACCTTGGTCTTCTCGCGAATCTTCACGCGCCGCAGCGCCTTCGGTCCCCATGGTTTGCCGTGCTTCAGGTAGGTGCACTCGCCGTCGATGCCGTCTGGACAGAAGACCAGCGTCAGCGGTCGTTCGGCCACGTGCGGCAGCATCCAGGACCCGATCGCTTCGATGTACCGCGCCAGATCGAGCTTGGTGATCGGCGGCTCGGGGTAGACCACTCGATCGGGGTGTGTGATGGTCACGCCCGCCACCTGCGCAGCTGGTGCCTGGCTGCTGGAGACCACGGCACGCCTGGGCGCCGACATCGTCGGCGAGGATGCCGGGGCGGAGGATCGTTCACGGACCACCTGGCGCGCCGGCTTGTCTTCGCGCAGGCCCTGGAACGACGGATGGCGAATCTTGCCGGCGTCGGTCCACTCGGTGAAGGCGACTTCAGCGACCAGTTCCGGACGGACCCAGTGCGCGGCGCGCCCGAGGGCGCCGCGCGGTGCCGGCGAGAACGGCGACGCGTCCTGTATCAGCAGCTCGAGCCGAGCCCGCAGGTCCCTGGCACTGGCCACCGTGAAGCCGGTGCCGACCTTGCCAGCCCACACCAGGCGACCGTCGTCGTAGTGTCCGATCAGCAGCGCGCCAAGTCCCTCACGCGCACCCTGCGGGTCGGTGAAGCCGCCAATCACGAATTCCTGGCGGGCCAGGCACTTGACCTTGACCCAGGCCTTGCTGCGGCCGCCGGTCCAGGGCTGGTCGCGTCGCTTGCCGATGACGCCCTCGAGCCGCGCCGCGCACGCCTCGTCGAACACCCGGGCGCCGTGACCAACGACGTGATCCGAGTAGCGCAGGGGCGAGCCCCTGGCCGGCAGCAGGGCACGCAGGCGTGCCTTGCGCGACTCGAGCGGATCACCAGAGACGTCCTCGCCGTCGACGAGCAGCAAGTCGAAGAGAAAGTAGGCGAGCACGCCGTCCGCACGCGAGGTGTTCTGCAGGCCCTGGAAGCTGGTGCGGCCGTCGGGCTGGACGAACGCGACCTCCCCGTCGAGCAGCGCGGTCGTCACTGGCAGCTTCCTGGCTGCGGCGATCAGGGTCGGGAAACGATCGGACCAGTCGAGGCCGTTACGCGTCAGCAGCCGCGGGCCGGCGGCATCGATCGCCAGGCCCATGCGGAAGCCGTCGTACTTGACCTCGAACAGCCAGTCGTCGCCGGCTGGCGCAACCGAGACCAAGGTCGCGAGTTGCGGCACGTACGCGGGCACGCCGGCTGACGGCGTGGCGCGCGGCCGCGGCGTCGCTGGTCGTCTGCTGGTTGCCATGTCAGGTCGGTCGAGTACCCTCGCTGCGTCAGTCGATCGGGCCGGTCCCGTCCCACCACCGCGACAGGTTGCGGCCCGACGGGCGCGGGTGATTGGCGTAGTGGGAAATGTCGTTGAACAGCATCAACCGGGCACGGACCGGATCGCGGAAGTCCAGCACGTTGAGGCAGGCCGGGGCCTGATCGAGCCGGTCGCGATAGCCGCGCGCGTCGAACCCGAGCAGGCTGCTGAGCAGGATGCGGAGGGTCGCCTTGTGCGACACCACCAACACACACTCGCCACGATGATGGGTCACGATGTCGCGGATGACTGGCAGAGCCCGGGCCAGCACCGCCACGCCGGACTCGCCGCCTTCCGGCGCGAACGTGAACGGGTCCTCTTCCCAGGCCGCGTATTCGTCACCAAAGCGGGTCTCGACCTCGTCGCGGGTCAGCCCTTCCCAGCGACCGTGGCTGATCTCGCGCAGGCCGTCGCGCAGCTCCGGCGTCACGCCGCAAACGCCGGCGATGATTGTGGCGGTTTCGACGGTGCGCGACAGCGGTGAGGTGTAGATCGCCGAGACGCGGTCGTCCTTCAGGCGCTCGCCGAGCCGTGCGACCTGCCAGCGGCCCTCGTCGGAGAGGTCGACGCCGACGGCTCCGGAAAAGCGGTCCTCCGCCGTGAGTTGGGTCGCGCCATGGCGCACGAGGAACAGACGGGTCGTGGGCACGGGGACAGCTTAATGCTTAATGCTTGATGCTTGATGCTTGGGGGCTGGGGGCTGGGGCCTCGAACGACGTAGCGGTCGGACTTGTCCGACCGGGTGGCGACGATGTCCGACCGGCGGCGGTAGGCCGCCGGACAAGTCCGGCGGCTACGCGCCGGTGCCGTACCCTCGGCGATCCGCAATCCGCGACTACGATATCCCCATGCACCTCGACCCTTCCTTCGATGCTCACGTCCGGCGCGTGGACGCAACGGCTGCGGCCGCGCTGATCGACGAGGGGGCGGTCGTGCTCGACGTCCGCACACCCGACGAGTTCACCGGGCTCGGGCACATCCCGGGGGCGCTGCTGCTGCCGGTCCAGCTGGTGCCGTGCGCGCCCGCGGTGCTGCGCGACCCCGATGCGCCGGTGCTGGTCTGCTGCGAGCACGCCGTCCGCAGTCGCACCGCGACCCGGCTGCTCGCGCAGGCCGGCTTCACCCGGGTTCACGAACTCGCCGGCGGCATGGCCGGCTGGCAGGGACCGCGTGCCTACGACCCGGCCCCTGTTACCGGGCCGTCGGCGTGGCTGGTCGACAACGCCGACCTGCTGCCGCCTGGCGGTCGCGCACTCGACGTCGCCTGCGGCGCGGGGCGCCACGCGCTGCTGCTCGGCGCGGCTGGCTTCGCGGTCACCGCAGTGGACCGCGACAACGCCGCGCTCACTGTGTTGCAGGCGCAGGCCGACCGGCTCGGCCTCACGGTGCAGACCCGCCAGGCCGACCTCGAACGGGCCGACGTGGACCTCGGCGACGCCGGCTACGACCTGATCGTGGTGACCCGCTATCTGCACCGCGCGCTGATGCCGCACCTGCTGCTGTCGCTGGCACCCGGCGGTGTGCTGCTCTACGAAACCTTCCTCATCGGTCAGGCGGAGCGCGGCCACCCGACCAATCCGGCGTTCCTGCTCGAGCCGGGCGAGCTGCCAGCCCTGGTGCAGCCGCTGCGCATCCTCCGGCAGTTCGAAGGCGACATCGACGGCGCGCTGATGTCCGCCGTGGTCGCACGGCGCCAGTGACCGCGTGAGCGGATCAGGGCGCGCCAGAATCAGGGTCGCGCGAACGTTCGCACCCGGCCCCGGCCGAGCGCGGGCGTCAGCAGGTCGACCTTCGGAAAGCCGTGCCCGAGGTGTGGCACGAACCCTTCCGCATAACGGCCGCCGCCACGGCGCAGATCCCGGGCCCGGGCCCGGCCCAGCCGTCGCATCCAGTGCAGGTACTCGTCCTCGCCGTGCTGCGCGTGCAGCCAGGCACGCTGCGACGCGTGTGCGGCCAGCATCTGTTCCTTCCGATCGATCACGGCGGTGATGTCGACGACGTGATGGGCGGGCACCTGCCGGCCGTGATGGTCGACGAGATCGATCGGGTCGGCGTACAGAATGGCCGGCAGGGTGGCGCACGGCGGGGTCGCGGCCCGTGACCGGGAACGCCTCGAGCCCGGCGGCCGAGGCGCCACCCAGTTCGGAATGGTCGAGCAGAACGAGGCTTCGCGCGCCAGGCGCGAGGTCTCCTCGTGATCCGCCATGTAGTCGACCGGTGGATGGGTGATCACCAGATCGGGACGGACCTCGCGCAGCAACCCGGAGACGATGCGCTTGGCCGGCTCGTCGCAGCGGATGGTCAGGTCGTTGAAGCCGAGGCAGGTGTACCCGCCGCCGAGCACCGCCGCCGAGGCCGCCGCCTCGCGCCGGCGAATCCGGGAAATCGCCTGCCGGGACTGGGTCGCCGACCCCATGTCCCCCGCCGTCATCGTCGCCAGGTGGACCTGCCAGCCGGCGTCGCCCAGCAGCAGCAGCGTGCCGGCGCAGGTGATCTCGATGTCGTCCGGATGCGCCATCAGCGCGAGGACGTTGGGCATCGCCTAGGCCAGTTCGCTGAGGGCGACCGGCGTGCCGCGCTGCGCCGACAGGTCGGCCGCGTAGACCACCCGATGGGTCTCGAGCGCGGTGTCGAAGTCGGTCAGCGGCATCCGCTCGCCGGCCAGCGTGGCATCGACAAACGCCTGGAACTGCGGCTGGTAGGGGTGATCGCTGACGTCGCCGGAGTCGACCGGGTGAGTGGCCAACGTGCTCCACTCGGTCTTGATCATGCCGGGCAACCTGGTCGAGTGCAGCTTGGTGTCGAGCAGCGTGCCGTGGCTGCCGACCAGGTGGGTGTGGAAGTAGTACGGCTGCAGGCAGTCGATGATCGACGCGACCTTGCCAATCTTGCCGCCGGCGAACTTGACGATCGTCACCGTGCTGGTCGGGTACTCGTAGGGCGCGAAGATCTCGCTGGTCGAGGTCGTCGCGTAACTGGTCACTTCCTCGACCGGCGCGCGCATCATCAGCAACAGGATGTCCATGGCATGGCAGCCGGCGGTCAGCAGGCTCGAGCCGCCCATGTCCTTCTTGACGTTCCAGGGGAACTGCCCGTACCACGGGCCGATACCGTGGTAGTAGTCGACTTCGCCGTAGTGCAGATCGCCGAGCAGGCCCTGATCGAGGACCGCCCGGGCCAGCGTGAACTGCGCGCTGTACCGCAGTTCGAAGCAGACCATCGCGCGGACCCCGGCGGCATCGATCGCGTCGCGGACCCGGCGCGCCTCGTCCCAGGTCAGGGCGATCGGCTTTTCGATGATCAGGTGCTTGCCGGCCTGCGCCGCGGCAATCGCCTGTTCGGCGTGGAACGGGTGCGGCGTGCAGATGTCGATGGCGTCGATCTCGGGATCGGCGAGCATCTGCGCGTAATCCTGGTAGACCTTCAGGGGGGTGCCGTACTGGGCCTGCAGGGCGGCCGGGTCGAGATCGCGTCGCGAACACACCGCGGTGACACGGCCGCCGGTGACCTGCTTGAACGTCTCGATGTGTGCGCCCGCCACCCAGCCGAGGCCCACCACTCCAATCTTCAACTCACTCATCTCGCAATTCTCCTTCGCCGCGCCGACTGTGCCGCATCTTGTGCCGCGGCGACACGCTCGACAAACCCTGGCCGGCGACCCGTCGGCCCAGCCTACTCCAGCAACTCGCGGGCGGCGCTCGTCGCCGTCGTCTCCCCGGCCTCGACAGCGCGTTCCAATTCCGCCAGCCGCGCTGCGGTCGCCGGATCACTCCTGAACGCCGTCTCGAGCCCGGCCCTCAGCAACTCGTGCAGCCACGCCAGCGCCTGGCGCCGCCGCCGCGCCGCGAACTGACCGGCGGCCTCGACCTGCTGCCGGTGCTCGACGATCACGTCCCAGACCCGATCGATGCCCCGCCCCTCGAGCGCCGAGCAGGTCAGCACCGGCGGCGCCCAGCCGTCCTCCGCGTCCGGGAACAGGTGCAGCGCCGCGGCGTAGTCGGCGCGGGCGCGTTCTGCGAGCGGCTGCATCGCGCCGTCGGCCTTGGTCACGACGATGGCGTCGACCATCTCGATGATGCCGCGCTTGATGCCCTGCAGGTCGTCGCCGGCGCCCGGCAGGATCAGCAGCAGGAAGAAGTCGGTCATCGAGCGCACGGCGGTCTCGGACTGCCCCACGCCAACCGTCTCGACCAGCACCGTCCCGAAGCCTGCCGCCTCGCACAGCAGGATCGCTTCGCGGGTACGGCTGGCGACGCCGCCGAGTACGCCGCGCGTCGGCGACGGCCGGATGAAGGCCTGCGTGTCGAGCAGCGCCAGCCGCTCCATCCGCGTCTTGTCGCCGAGGATGCTGCCGCCTGACAGCGGGCTGGACGGATCGACACTCAGCACCGCCACCTGCTCGTTCCGCTCATGCACCAGGTACAGGCCGAGGGCATCGATGAAGGTGCTCTTGCCGACACCGGGGACGCCGGTGATGCCGACCCGTCGTGATCGGCCGGCATGCGGCAGGATGGCGTCGAGCACCGCGGCCGCTGGCTCACTGTCATCGGGATGCTGGCTCTCGACCAGGGTGATGGCCTGCGCCAGCACGGCGCGGTTGCCACCGAGCACCCCGTCTACCAGCCGCGCCACCGGCAGTCGTGGACGGCTCATGCCGGGCGGGCCGTGCCGAGCGCCTCGAGAATCTGCTGCGCGCAGATTGGGATGACGCTGCCGGGCCCGAAGATGGCCGTGACACCCGCCTCGAGCATCACGGCGTGATCCCGCGGGGGGACGACCCCACCGACCACGATCAGGATGTCCGCGCGCCCGAGCCGCACCAGCTCGGCGCGCAGCTCGGGGACGAGTGTCTTGTGGGCCCCGGCCAGGCTCGAGACGCCGAGCACGTGGACGTCGTTCTCGGTGGCCATCCGGGCCGCCTCACGCGGCGTCTGGAACAACGGCCCGACGTCGACGTCGAAGCCGAGGTCGGCGAACGCGGTCGCGATCACCCTGGCGCCGCGGTCGTGGCCGTCCTGACCGAGCTTGGCGACCAGGATGCGTGGTCGCCGGCCCTCGTCTTCGGCAAACTGCTCGACCATCCGGCGCGCCAGCCGGAACTCGGGATCGTGCTCGCTCTCGGCGGAGTACACGCCGGAAATGGTACGACTGTTCGCCTGGTAGCGCCCGAACACCGCCTCGAGCGTCTGCGAGATCTCGCCGAGCGTGGCGCGCGCGCGCGCCGCGACCACGGCGCACGCCAGCAGGTTGCCCTCGCGAGTGTCGGCCGCGCGGGTCAACGCTGCCAGCGCGATGCTGACCGCCGCCTGGTCACGGGTCGCCCTGACGTGAGCCAGCCGCCGCATCTGCGACGCCCGGACGGCGCCGTTGTCGACATCCAGCACGGCCAATGGCACGTCGTGCGCCCGCCGGTAGCGGTTGACGCCGACGATCGTCTCGCGTCCGCCGTCGATGCCTGCCTGTCGGCGGGCCGCCGCCTCCTCGATGCGCCGCTTCGGCAGTCCGGACTCGATCGCACGCGTCATGCCGCCAAGCGCTTCCACTTCCTGGATGTGCTGCCACGCGCGGTGCATCAGGTCGTGGGTCAGCCGCTCGACGTAGTAGCTGCCGCCCCAGGGATCGACGACCTGCGTGATGCCGGTCTGCTGCTGCAGGTAGATCTGCGTGTCGCGGGCGATCCGCGCCGAGAACTCACCTGGCAGGGCGATCGCCTCGTCCAGTGCGTTGGTGTGCAGCGACTGCGTGTGTCCCAGCACCGCCGCCATCGCCTCGACGCAGGTTCGGGTGACGTTGTTGAACGCGTCCTGCGCGGTCAGGCTCCAGCCCGATGTCTGGGCGTGCGCCCGCAGCGCCATCGACTTCGGATCGACGGGGTTGAACTGCTGCACCAGCCGCGCCCACAGCACGCGTGCCGCGCGCAGCTTGGCGATTTCCATGAAGTGGTGCATGCCGACTGCCCAGAAAAAGCTCAGTCGCGGAGCGAAGCGGTCGATCTCCAGGCCCGCCGCCAGACCGGCGCGGATGTACTCGAGTCCGTTGGCCAGGGTGTAGGCCAGCTCGATGTCGGCGGTCGCGCCAGCTTCCTGCATGTGGTAGCCGCTGATCGAGATCGCGTTGAAGCGAGGCATCGCGGTCGCGCAGTACTGCAGGATGTCGCCGACGACCCGCATCGAGGCCGCCGGCCCGTAGATGTAGGTGTTGCGGACCATGAACTCCTTGAGGATGTCGTTCTGGATGGTCCCGGCCAGCGCGGCCTGGGGCACGCCCTGCTCCTCGGCCGCGACGATGTAGAAGGCGAGCACCGGCAGCACCGCGCCGTTCATCGTCATCGACACGGTCATCGCGTCGAGCGGGATCCGGTCGAAGAGGATCTTCATGTCTTCGACGCTGTCGATCGCCACGCCGGCCTTGCCGACGTCACCCGCGACCCGTTCGTGGTCCGAGTCGTAGCCGCGGTGGGTGGCCAGGTCGAACGCCACCGACAGTCCCTTCTGCCCGGCCGCCAGGTTGCGTCGGTAGAAGGCGTTGGACGCCTCGGCGGTCGAGAAGCCGGCGTACTGCCGGATCGTCCACGGCTGCCGCGTGTACATCGTCGCGTACGGCCCGCGCAGGTACGGCGGCAGACCGGCGGCGTAGTCGAGGTGTTCGAGCCCGTCGAGATCGGCCTTGGTGTAGGTCCTGGCGATGGGTATCTGTTCGGCGGTCAGCCACGGTGCGGCATCGGCGCGTCGAGCACGGCGGTTGTCGGTCAGCGGCTGTGGCACCAGTCGCGCCACGGCCTCCCGATAGGACAGCGCCGCGATGTCGCGTCGGAGCACGTCGTCGTCGCCGACGCCGACGCGGGCCGTGGCCTGGAAGGCGGTCCAGGCGGCAGACGCGAGTGCGTCGGTCAGCGCTTCGACGTAATACGCACCGCCGGCCGGGTCGGCAACGGCATCGAGGTGAGCCTCCTCGGCCAGGATCCGCTGCACGTTGATCGCCAGGTGCGGATCGTAGCCGTGTGCCTCGACCAGCACCGCGTCGGCACCGCCGATCGCCGCAGCCATCGCCTCGGTGGTATCGCGCAGCAGGTTGCCGTACGGGTCGTCGGCGCGCTTGTTGGTCCGGGCGGTGCGCACCTGCAGCCGCAGCGCGGTGCTGCCAGGATCGATCTCGCCGATCGCCATCACGGCCGCGGCCCACAGCAGGCGCGCGGCGCGCAGCTTGGCGATCTCCACGAAGTAGGTCGAGCCGACGGCGTAGACGAACGTCAGCGACCTGCACTCGTCGGCCACGCCACGTC
>JACDAO010000802.1 GCA_013695405.1 Acidobacteriota bacterium
GTCCGGACTAGCGCCTGAGGCGGGCGCGGGCTTCCCAGATGCGGGGGGTGAGTTCGTCGAGGGCGCGGAATTCCTTGGTACGGCTTCGGTTGAGGGCGGCATCGATCTCGACCAGCATCTGCTCGTCGGTTTCCTGTGGCACGCCCTTGGGCATGCCCGACACCACGGGCGCACTGCCGGCGCGCCATGTGGCCACCGGCGCCGATGGCAGCGGCCCGATGAGGCGGCCTGCGCCGAGGCCAATCACCAGGCCGCAGGCGGCCGCCATCGCCACCCAACGGCGCACCGATGGCACCCGGGCCGAACGATGCACGGCCGTCGGGAAGGGGAGGACCCGCCCGGAATGACCCTCCAGCCGGCGCATCACGACATCGAACTGGCGCTCGAGGCGGGACGGGGTGATTCGGGCATCGGCACTGGCGGTCACGTCGCGCCGCAGCGCGGCGGCATCGTCGCGGACGGCCTCGAGACGGGCCGCGCAGGCCTCGCATTGCTTGACGTGCCGGAGGTAACGGGCGGCCACGGCGTGCTCGCCGCCCAGCAGCAGGGCGTGCAACTCCAGCAGCGACTCGTCGCTGAGGTGCGGACCGCTCCAGGGACTCCACCGTGTCGGGACCGTCAACATGCCGTGTCTCACTCGTGCGCCACGTGCCGCAAGAACGCCGGGTCGTCGGCCAGCAGCGTTCGCAGGCGGCGCAGCGCCCTGAACAGGTGCACCCGGATGGTGGTCTCCCGCAGGCCGGTGATCTCGCTGACTTCGCGGGTCGATGCGCCTTCGATTTGACTCATCAGCACGACGGTGCGCTGCCGTTCCGGCAGCCGGGCAATCGCCGCCATCAGGTGCGTGCCGCGTTCGCGTCGCAGCACCTCGGCTTCCGGCGTCTCGCTCGAGGTCGCCGCACGATCCAGTGGGCTGGCGTCGCCGAGGTCGTCGGCCGCGATCATCCAGCGTGCGCGCCGGCCGCGGGCCTTGACCCGATCGAGGCAGCTGTTCACCAGGATGCGCGTGAACCAGACCTCGAACGAGCGGCCGTACTCGAAGTCGCGCAGGTGCGTATACGCCTTGACGAACGCGTCCTGGACGGCCTCGTCGGCGTCGGCCGGCTCGCGGAGGTAGTACAGGGCGATGCGGGTCGCCTTGCGCTGATGCCGCCGCACCAGTTCGCCGTACAGCTCCCGGGCCGAGGCGCCGTCGCCCTCGGTCAGGTGCGACTTGATCGCGGCCGTCACGTCGATGTCGGCCGGCTGACCAGACGCCGCGGTGCCCGGCGGCCTCATCGCTGCCATGACGAGGTACGCCCCGAGGACCGCCGACCGTTTACCACCGCGCGGAGGGGCAACGCTCAAACCGTACTACGTCCAGCCTGACGTTTACAATGTCGGCGTGGGCCTGACTCGACGCACCTGGCTGCGCCGCGCGGTCGCCGGCACGATCGGCGCCGCCGCGATCGCCACCGAGCACGCCCGCGCCCAGCCGCGCGCCTCCGAGTTCGTCTTCGCCCGGCTGCGCTACGCCTCGGGCGACTGGGACTACAACCCCAAGGTCGCGGCCAACGTCCTGAACAGCCTGATCGAATACACCAGCATCCCGGTGTACCGCGACGAGGTGATCATCCCGGCCGATTCGGCCGACCTGCTGGCCTTTCCCTTCCTGTTCATGACCGGCCACCTGCTGGTCCGCTTCAGCGACCGTGAGCGCCGCGGCCTGCGCCGCTTCGTCGAGCAGGGCGGGCTGCTGTTCTCCGACGACTGCAACCACGACGTCGACGGGCTCTACGCCCGCACCTTCGAGCAGGAGATGCGCGCGATCTTCGGCCGCGCCGGCGAGATGCCCAGACTGCCGGCCACGCACCCGCTCTATCACTGCTTCTTCCGCTTCGACACGCCGCCGACCACGTCACACGAACTCAACGGCTGGGGCGACGACCTGGTGCACGACTACCTGCGCGCTGTCCAGCAGGATGGCCGCATCGGGGTGCTGTACAGCAACAAGGACTACGGTTGCGACTGGGACTACGACTGGCGCAACAAGCGCTTCAGGCGCGAGGACAACACGCGGCTCGCCGTCAACATCGCCGTCTACGCGATGACCTCGTGACCGCGGCCCCTGACCGCTGCGGTCCCCGATGCTGACCCGCCTGCCGCCAGGGCTGACGCTGTTCATCGATGCCGACGACACGTTGTGGGAGAACAACGTGTACTTCGACTCGGTGATCAGCCGCACCGCGCAGCGCCTGGCCGAGTACGGCGTGTCGTCGGATCGGACTCGCGCGGCGCTGCTGGCGATCGAACAGCAGCGCACCCGCGCCCATGGGTACGGGTCGGTTAACTTCGGTGCCTCGCTCGAAGTGCTCTGTGAACACGTGGGCGTGGCCGCCGCGCTCGACGACCTGCGACCGTTCCTGCAGGCCGAGGTCGCCTCGCTGCGTCGCAAGCGCCTCGAGATCCTGCCCGGCGTGCCCGACACGCTGGGCTATCTGCGGCGGCGGCATCGGCTGGTGCTGTTCACCAAGGGCAACCACGACGAGCAGTGGGACAAGGTGGTGCGCTCGGGCTTGCGCGATCTCTTCCACCAGGTCGACGTGGTGCGCGAAAAACACCAGGCCGCATACGAGGACGCGGCCCGCCGACTCGGCGTGCAGCCCGCGCACGCCTGGATGATCGGCAACAGCCCCAAGTCCGACATCCTGCCGGCCCGCGCCGCCGGCCTGGGCGCGGTGTTCGTGCCGCACGCCGGCACCTGGGCGCTCGAACTGGCCGACCTGCCGCCCGACGACGATGTGCAGGTGCGCCAGGTGGCGACCTTCGCCGACCTGCAGGCGCACTTCTAGGGCGTCGACACCACGCGTCCCCGGGCCCGCGCAGCGCTCGTCACAGGCACGCCGCTTTCAGATGACCAGCCGCTCAGCGACGTGACCCGCGCCCCGGTGTAGTAGGCCAGCAGCGCGTCTTCGGGCGGCTGCCCGGCGCGCACCCGACCGAGCAGCCCGACCTGGCACAGCCCGACGCCATGGCCGGCCCCGGTCCCGCTGAAGTGCAACCGATCGCCGTCGCGACGCACGTTGAAGCGTGCGCTGCGCAGACTCGAGGCACCCGCCGCCGCGAGGATCGCCAACCGGAAGTCCTCGCCCGTCACCACCGGCGCCAGGCTGCCCGAGATCACGACCTCCACCACCCGCCCGCCGTCGTCACGGCGCAGCACCTGTACGGCGTCCAGCCGCTCGCCGACCGTGGTGCGCGGTCGCTGGTTGAGCGCGACTCTGACCGCCTCCAGGGACACGGTCAGTGACCAGGTCGCGGCGTGCTCGCGCACGCAGTACGGGTCGCCGACGCCCTGCAGGTAGGGCGCGCCCGGACTGCGCCAGACTTCACGCGCGGTGCTGGTGTGCCCGCCACAGTGCGCATGGAAGACCGCCTCGATGGGACCACGGCCATCGGCCAGCACCAGGCCGCGAGTGCGTCGCACCGCCTCGTCGACCTGCACCGCCCAGCGGCTGCGCCGCCACTGGTTCGCGACGAACACCTGGCAATGGGTGGTCGCACACAGATCGAAGCCGTCGGCGAGGTGACGCCGGCGACTCGCCAGGGCATAGGTCCGGGCCACGATCGCCTGCGCCGAGTACACCGCCAGCGCCAGCGGCTGATCGCGGGCTGCCACCGGCATCTCGCCGACCACCACGTCACGAACGTAGTCGTCGAGCGCCACGCTGGTGACGATGTGGCTGCCACGGCCGCCAGTCTCGACGCGCAGCATCGGCCCGGCGTGGTCGTCGGGGGTGCGGGGCGTCCAGACTGCCTCCGGCGTCCGTGCGCTGCACCCCGCCAGCCACGACGCCAGCATCGCACCCGCGAGGCACGCACG
>JACDAO010000806.1 GCA_013695405.1 Acidobacteriota bacterium
GATAATAGCATAGCGGTCGCTGACGCCGCAGTGCTCGAGGTTCGCTTCGATGAGCGCGGCCGCGCGCGGATCCCGCTCGACGAAGGTCACGTGCGCCGCGCCGCGGCTGAGCGCCTCGAGGCCGACCGCGCCAGTACCGGCACAGAGGTCGAGCAGCCGCGCGCCGGGCAGCCGCGGGGCCAGCACGTTGAACAGGGTCTCGCGCAGCCGGTCCGAGGTGGGACGGAGGCCGTCCCAGGTCGGCCCCTGCAGCCCCCGTCCGCCCCAGGCGCCAGCGACGATCCGCATCAGCCGACCTGCGCGAGGTTGAAGCGGCCGGCCCAGGCCAGGCGGGCGATTCGGCGCGGCAGCGCGTCGGCCGGCAGTCGCGCCACCAGGTCGCGAGCCAACGCGTGCGCCTCGGCCATCAGCGGCTGGTCGCGGCGCAGGTCGCCGATGCGCAGGGTCGGCAGACCGGCCTGCCGGGTTCCGAACATGTCGCCCGGGCCGCGAATCGCCAGGTCGCGTTCGGCGATCACGAAGCCATCGGTGGTCTCCGCCATCGCCTCGAGGCGGGCCTTGGCCTCGTCGCTCAACGGCCGCTCGTAGAGCAGGACGCAATAGCTCTGATCGGCGCCGCGGCCGACCCGGCCGCGCAACTGGTGCAACTGGGCCAGGCCGAAACGCTCCGCGTGCTCCACCACCATCAGCGACGCGTTGGCGACGTCGACCCCGACCTCGATCACCGTGGTGGTCACCAGCACGTCGACCGCGTGCGACACGAACGCCTGCATCGCCGCCTGCTTGTCGGTCGAGGTCAGCCGGCCGTGCAGGACCGCCAGCCGCAGGCCGGCCAGCGCGCCGGTGCGCAACGTCTCGGCCATCTCGACAGCCGCGCGCGCGTCGACCTTGTCGCTCTCCTCGATCAGCGGCAACACGACGTAGACCTGGCGGCCTGCGGCGACCTGCTCGCGAACGAACGCGTAGACCTCGTCGCGCCGTGACTCGGGCCGCACTGTGGTCTTGACCGGCAGTCGGCCCGGCGGCAGATCGCGGATCACCGACACGTCCAGGTCGCCGAACGCGGTCAGGGTCAGCGTGCGCGGGATCGGCGTCGCCGTCATCACCAGCACGTCGGGATGCCGTCCCTTGGTGCGCAGCCGGGCGCGCTGGCCGACGCCGAAGCGATGCTGCTCGTCGATGATCACCAGGCCGAGGCCATGGAACAACGCCGGATCCTCCAGTACCGCGTGGGTGCCGACCACCAGGTGCGCAGCGCCGGACTCGATCGCCGCCAGGGTCTCTGCGCGGGCGCGACTGCGCGGCCCGCCGGTGAGCAGGACCGAGCGGAACGGCGTGCCCGCGAGGCGCGCCGCCACCGTCCGCGCATGCTGTTCGGCGAGCAGTTCGGTGGGCGCCATCAGCACCACCTGCAGGCCGCTGGCCATCGCCACCACGGCCGCCAGCAGGGCCACCATCGTCTTGCCCGCGCCGACGTCCCCTTGCAGCAGGCGATTCATCGCCACCGGCCGCTGCAGGTCGTCGACGATCTCGCGCAGCGCCTGCTTCTGACCCTCGGTCAACCTGAACGGCAGCACCCGCCGGGCCAGGGCACGCACCTCGGCATCGACCGCCACCCGGTGCGGCTTGGTCACCGCGACCACGGCGGCCCGCTGCTCGGC
Organism: Acidobacteriota bacterium; assembly: GCA_013695405.1. Taxonomy (GTDB): domain Bacteria; phylum Acidobacteriota; class Vicinamibacteria; order Vicinamibacterales; family Vicinamibacteraceae; genus Luteitalea. The sequence goes on from JACDAO010000806.1 coordinate 1,662, forward strand.
CAGGGCGAGCTGGAACAGCAGGAACTCCTCGAGAATCAGTCGCACCTGCGCCGGCGTGCGACAGGCGTTCAGCGCCTCGACGCTGGTGCCGTCGGGCGGAAAATGCGTTTCGACCAACGCTTGCCGTCGCCCGGGCAGCTGCCGCGCCGTGCGGATCTCCTCGGGCAGCGGATCGGGCAAGTGCGCGGGGAGGCGAGCCAGAGCGCGGGCGACCAGATCGCGCTGCAGCTTGGGTGACAGCGGCCCGACGCGTTCGTGCACCGGCACGATCCGTCCCGAGTGCAGGCTGCGGCCCGTCTGGTCGGGCTCGAGGTCGACGAACTCGTACTGCGGACTCTGGAACTGGGGGCCCTGACTGGTCCACTCGACCGTGCCGTGCAGGACGGCCTGCTGTCCCGGCCGGAACACCTGTGCCAGGAAGCGCTGGTTGAACCACACCGCGGTCGCCTCGCCGCTGTCGTCGCGGACGCGAACTTCGAAGACGGTGAAACGCGGCCGACGGGTCGGCCGCACCTCGGCCGAGACGATCTCGCCGGCGATGGTGGCCGTCCCGGGGCGCAGGCTGGCGATGGCGGCGATCTGACTGCGGTCCTCGTAGCGCAGGGGGAAGCGCAGCAGCAGGTCCTCGACAGTGTGCAGGCCCGCCGACGCCAGCGCCGCGGCCCGCGCCGGTCCCACGCCGGGCACCGCGCCGAGCGGGTCCTGGAGCGGGTCGGCCGGGGTCACTGCACCACGATCACCTGGCCGGGCTCGACGCGGATTTCGCGGATCGAGGCCGGCAGGTCGAAGGGGTCGTCGAGACTGATGCCCTGCGGTTGGTCCTCGGAGATCGAGTAGCGCGTCACCAACTGGCTGACGATCATCCGCGGCAGCGGGATGCCCGCCAGCTCGGCCGAGTCGAGCTCGAAACGACCGGCGCCATTCTCGGTGACCAGTCGCCCCGACACCTTGGCGGGCAACTGTCCCTTCAGCAGCCGCAGCGGGTCGAAGCCGTCGGCGGGGGGACGGCTGGCGTTGAGGGCATCGAGGTCGAGGGTCGCCGTCGCGCTGACCCGCTGGTCGCCCAGGATGCGGACCGCTGGCGAGGCAATCCCGGGCGGAATATCACCGGTCAGGTGATGGATCAGATAGGCGTTGACTTCCCCTTCGGCGATCGGGGTGGCCAGGGTCTCGAGCCGTGGAATGGCCCCGAACCGGACGATCGCCTCCAGCTTGCGCTGCAAGGCATCGGCCTCGTCGCGTGACTGCCCGCCTTCCCCCGCGACGGTGCCGGCATGCACGGCGATGTGTCCGACACCAGGCGTCAGCACTCCGCCGAGCAGCAGGATCGGCGCGGCCCGCAGGGCATCGCGAAGGCGGCGTGACAGGTGTCTCACAGTCTTTTGGAGTCTAGCATCGCCCTTCTGGTCGGCCGGCTTGACTTTCGCTTTTTATTTGCATACCGTCAGTCCTGCTTGCGCTGGTCCGTTCGAGGCCCGCGTGTCCGACGATTGTGGAGACTTCGCCGTGCAGCCGCTCACCAAACGACAGCGCGAGATCCTCGACTTCCTCAACGACTTCATCCAGCAGCACGGCTATGCGCCCAGCCTCGAGGAAGTGGGACGCCGGTTCGGGCTGTCTTCGCTGGCGACGGTGCACAAGCATCTCACCAACCTCCAGGACAAGGGCTTCATCAAGCGCGCCTGGAACCGCAGCCGATCGGTGGAGCTGATCCCGGCGCGGATCGGCGGGCGGGCGCTCGAGCTGCCGCTGCTCGGGTACGTCGCGGCGGGTCGCCCGATCGAGGCGATCACCAGCACCGAGACGATCACCGTGCCCGAGGCGCTGGTCGGCAAGCGCGACACCTACGTGCTGCGGGTCAAGGGCGACTCGATGATCGACGAGCAGATTCGCGACGGCGATTTCGTCATCGTCGAGGATCGCAAGGTCGCCAGCAACGGCGAGATGGTCATTGCGCTGCTGGCGGGCTCGGACGTGACGCTCAAGAAGTTCTATCGCGAGCAGGATCAGGTGCGGTTGCAGCCGGCCAACCCCGCCATGGCCGCGATCGTCGTCGCCGCCACCGACGTGCAGGTTCAGGGCGTGGTGATCGGTGTGATGCGGCGATACTGACGGTCATGAGCGAGCCCCGCGACACCCGTCAAATCAACTTCACCATCATGCCGGCCGAGGCGCCTGAGGTCTCGCGTGTCTATGCCAACTTCTGTGCGGTGGCGAACACGCCCTTCGACTTCACGCTGACCTTCTGCGAAGTGCAGCCGCTGTCGGAGCAGGACGTCCGGGCGGCCGAACGCGACCACGTGGTGGTGGCACCGGTCAAGGCGCGGATCGTCGTGCCGGTGGCTTTCATTCCGACGCTGGTGGCGGCGTTGCAGGAGCACCTGCGCGCGTTCGGGGAATCACAGAAGACTGGGGCGCCGGGCTGGAGCGGCGACCCGGTCCACTGAGACCCCATCATGGCGGGCCTGCTTTTCCTCGCGGTGCCGGAGTTCGTGGTCGACGTCGAGCGCCGCTGGGAGGCGCTGCCCGCGGAGATCCCGATCGTGATCGGTGGTGCAGCCGACAGCACCGGCCACGTCGTGGCTGCGTGTGCAGCGGCGCGGGCGCTCGGGGTGCGGTGCGGGCAGTCGCTGCGTGAGGCGGCACGGTTGGCGCCCACGGCGCGTTTTGTGCCAGGCATTCTGGATCGGTATGCCGAGGCAGCGTCGATGCTCGACGAACTGGTCCGCCGATGGTCGACCGACGTGGACTGGGTGGCGATCGACCGGGCCGTGATCCCGGGCGCCGCGGTGCGTCGCGGCTCGCTGGCGACGGTCGCCGACGCTATCCAGGCGGCGATTCGCGAGGAACTCGGGTTGTCGAGCGCGGCCGGCATTGCCGACACCGAAGT
>JACDAO010000001.1 GCA_013695405.1 Acidobacteriota bacterium
ATCATCGTGCCGCAAGGCGGTCACAACGACGTCGCGATCGGGATGCTGCTGACGCTCGCCCGGAGCATGGTCAGGTAGAGAATTTCAGAAGGGCAACGTTTCACTCAGGCCGGGTGCGCCACCAGGCTCGGCGTGGACTGGAACACGCTTCTCGACGTCCTGAGATCCGAGTTCGCCACAGCCGGACGTCAGAACGTAAAGCCCACGAGCAGTCGAATGTTCGGGGCGGTGTACGCGGTCCCCTTCAGCTCGATGAACGCGCCGTTGGGATATTCGACACCCCCGAGCAGGCTGAACCCTTCGTCGAGCGAGAATTCATCGAAGTCGATGGAACGGCCATCGTCGTCGGCGCTGAACCCCCGATCGATGAAAGCGAAGGTCGGCCCGCCGCCCACGTACGCGGACCAGCGGCCCTGCCGTGTCACCGGCAAGCGGTACACCGCTTCGAGATTGACCGCAAACAGTGCCGTGACCTCGCCAAAGGCGAACTCGAGGTTGGGCCGGAAAAACAGGTTCTCATCGAAGAACGGACCAACCCGGGCGTGCACGCCCACGGTGACCAACTCTGGATCAAGAGCGACGCCGCCGCGCACACCCACACCGTATCGACGCACCTGGCGCTCGATCTGGCGCTCCAAGCGACGCACCTGGGGTGGAATCGCTGAGGGTTGCGCCGAACCGACCGGCCGGTCGCCAGGGTCGGCCGTTGCAGAAGCCTGACGATCGACCGTGATGCGCGTCGCGACCCGCGCTTCTCCGGGCTCGGGTGCTGGCCCAGACACGACCGTGACGCGGCTGCCGCGTGCAATCGTGGCGGGCCGCGTCGCGCCCCGCTCGATGCGAAAGACAACAAACTCGTTGGCGTCGGTCTCGACGACGATCGATCCCGAGCCTGTCGACACCACCGTTCCCGAGATGCTCTCCGACTGCTGGGCGCGGGTCGCAACCGGGGTGGTCTGCGCCGACGCCGCGATCGGCAACAGCGCGCTCAAGACAAGGGCGAGACACGTGGCAGTTCCTGTAGACATGATCCTCGTCCGACCGTTCCGGGTTGCGTCCGTGGCTTGTGCGACGGGCGTGTGGGTCACGCGAGTATGGATTCTTCCTGCGAGGGATGTCGACGTCACGCCGCGAACCGTCGTCTCATTGGTCACCTACCCACGCTAGGGGGTCGGCCGCTGACAGAACAACCGAGCGACTACGTAGACCGAGTACGTGTGATCACGGCATCCACTGTGAAAACTCCACAGCGCAGCGCGGTCATCCCGCCATCCGCTGTCGGGGGCGGCGCCACGGTCGCTGGGCCGTTTGGCTCAGTTGGACGGGTCGACGTTATCGACCTCGCGGGCCACCAGCAGCGCCAGCTCGACCCGATTGGACAGGTGCTTCTTCGCGAGGATATTGGACAAGTGCATCTCCACAGTGCGATGACTGACGCTGAGCTGCACGGCGATGTCCTTGTTGGACAGCCCTTGCGCCACGCGTGTGGCGACGCGATGTTCGGCCTTGGTCAACCGGGCGGCAGGCGCGTTTGGGCTGAGATCGCCGGCAGCGTCGCCACCATCGTCGGCGGGCTCTGCGGCAGACTTCGTGGACGACCCACGGCCTGACCACGGCGAGTACCGAGAGTCCGGACCGGCGTGCCGCGGCAGTCGCGCGATGCGTTGGTGTGTCCGACTGACCCGCGTCAAGATGTTCTCGATCACGGCGATCAGTTCCTCCGGCTCGAATGGCTTGGTGAGGTACGCATCGACCCCGGCCTGCAGTCCCTTGATGCGTTCCTTGCGCGTGTCCCTGGCGGTCAGGAACACAATCGGGATGAGATCGGTGCGCGGGTCCGCCCGGATCTGCTCCACAAGCGCGTAGCCGTCGAGTCCGGACATCATGATGTCGCTGACGATCAGATCCGGGAGCGTGTCGGTCATCGCCGCGAGCGCGCGCGCGGCACTGCTCGCCGCCATGACGACATGGCCGTCGTGCTGCAGTGTCCTGGCGATCAGCCCGAGCAGCGGTGCGTGATCCTCGACGACCAGGATGCGTCGCGGCACCTTCTCACTCATCGACACGGTCCGATTGCTCAAAGCCGTACTCGTCGACATCGTCGTCTCGATGTCGCGCCCCGTCCCAGCACGGGAGATAGACGCTGAAGCGGCTGCCGCGTCCTTCCGCGGTCGTCACCTCGATTCGACCGTCGAGGGCGTGCACCAGTCGCTTGGCGCGATAGAGACCGAGGCCCGCACCCGGGATCTCGGTGACACTCGCGGCATCGTCGGAGGTGCCGTCGATGGCAGGGTCACGTGAGCGGCGCCCCCGGTAGAACTTGTCGAAGATGTACGGCAGATCCGCCGGCCTGATCCCGCGACCGTTGTCAGTCACGTGGACCACGACCTCATCCGGGGCTGCGCGCGCCGCACGCACCTCGATGCCTCCGCCTGCCGGGGTGTACTTGAGGGCGTTCCCGATGATCGTGCAGAACACCCGCCGCAGCGCTTTGGCGTCGCCGCCCACCGCAGGCAGATCGTCGCGCACGTCGACCGTCAACGTCTGGGCGCGTGCCTGTGCAGCCTTGCGGTCGATGCGATCGCAGGCCGCGAGGACTCCAGCCAGCAGCACGGGTTCGTGGCGAAGGTCGACCGACCCCTCCTCGAGCCGGGACACGTCGGTCAGATTGACGATCAGGTCGCTCTGCCGATCGCACTCGCTGGCGATCGTCTCCAGAAGCGTCCGTCGTTCATCCTCCGCCTCGCGGCCCTCCAGCAGACCGTGCAGGAGAATGTGGGTAGCCGTCTTGATCGTGCTCAGCGGCGTCCGGAACTCGTGTGAGACCATCTGCAGGAACTCGTCCTTGGCCCGGTTGGCCTGGACGGCCTCGGCCCGGGACACCTCGGCCTCGGCGAGCGCGGCTTCGGCGGTCGCTCGAGCCTCCTCGGCCGCGCGCCGGGCTGCGCGCTCCTGTTCCATGTCCGCCCGTTCGCCCTCGGCGATCTTGCGCCTGGTGATGTCTCGCGAACTGGTCAAGACGTGGGGCGGGCCCGGGGCGGTGACGATCCGCTGCCACAGCGTCTCCACCCACACGTCCTGGCCGGACTGATGACGCATGCGATGCTCGCTCATGACTGCCGGCTCGCCGGCCCGCAGACGGACGAACACGCCGTCGCGGATGGCAGGCACGTCGTCTGGGGGCATCAGCGCATAAAGGGACGTGCCGATGAGGTCGGTGGGGTCGAAGCCGAGGACTCGTTCGCAGGATGGGCTGAGGAACAGGAACTGGCCGGCGGAATCGTGCAGACAGACCAGATCGTGGATGTTCTCGGCCAACAGTCGATAGTGGCCCTCGGATTCTCTGGCACGCATTTCGGCAAGCGTCTGCTCTGTGACGTCGGTGATCACGCCTTCGAGCGCAACGGCGCGCCCGGCTTCGTCGTCGACGAAGCGGAAGCGATCGCGCACGTACGTCACCTGATTGGTTGCCGTGACGACGCGGTACGAGAGCGAGTGCGCGGCGATGCTGAAGGGCACGTGCGACGCCGCCAGCCGGCGTAGTTCGCCGCGCACGAAATCACGGTCCTCGGGATGCATGACGTCGTCCCATGTCACCAGCCGCGACTCCAGCAAGTTTTTGTCCGAGTACCCGATCAGCGTGCTGAGCTCGACGCCGTCACTGACGAACTCGAGTGCCCACCCGTCGTCCGCCGCGCAGCGGTAGACGATACCCGGAAGGTTGCTGATCAGCCTACGCAGGAACCGCTCCGGCTCGCGTAGCCGGTGCTCGACTCGCCCCTGCTCCGGACAGTCGTCGCTTGGCGTGTCCTCATGAGTTCGCGTCGTGGATGTCATCGCCTCGGCGCCCCCCCACTGCCGGCTAGCCCCACGCCAGTCACGGAGCATCTGTGTCGCCCCGTTGATTCTCTCTCATTTGGCAGCCGCCATGGACATCCGCCGCGGGCTGCGTGGTCGGGCTGAGGTTCAGGCTGTGCTGACCGCTCAATGAGGAGGCACGATCGTGAGGCGCGGGGCGGGACGGGTGGCCGCGAACGGGCTGGTCGCGGACAGGACCCGTCCCGGGGGTGTCTCAAACGCGAGTGTCGTTGTAGCCCGACGGCTACCTGTTGCCGGCTCCGGGCGCGCGTCGGACAAGTCCGACGTCTACGAGTAACCCGACTCCCGCGTGCTAGTGAAATCGCTCCTGCCCGGTGCGCATCCGCTCGGTCAGTTCGCTGCACAGGCTGTGCAGGTCGGCGGGGCTGAACTTCAGGCGCTCGAGCACCTCGCGCTCGATCGGGCCGTCGATCTCGGCAATCAGCGGGCCGAATCCGGAGAGCTTGGCGACGCCGTTCGCAAGGTGCACCACGTCGCAGACCAGGTTGTTGATCTCCGACGGCGTGTGATGGTGCGCGATGGCCTGCGCGACGCTGGCCGGCAAGCCCCAGTGCGTGGCGACATGGCTGCCCAGCTCGCCGTGGCTCATGCCCAGCACCGTCCGCTCGGCCTCGGTGCGCGACAGGCCCGGCGTGGCCCAGGCCTGACGCAGGGCGTGCAGCACGGTCTCGTCGAGCGCCGCGTCGAGCACCACCTTGCCGACGTCGTGCAGCAGCGAGGCGGTGACGGTCTCGGGCGGCACCGCGGCGCGCGAGCGCTTGGTCACCAGTTCGGCCGCCAGCGCGGTCGCCACCGAGTGCTGCCAGAGGCGGCCCGGCTGCAGGTCGAAGGCAGTCAGCGGCTTGAGCAGCCGGGCGCGCACGCCGTCGGCGATCGCCAGCGACAGCGCGGTGCCGACGCCAATCCGCATCAGCGCATCGCGCACGGTACTGACGCCCGGCAGATGTGCCGTCCAGGCCGAGTTGGCAAAGCGCAGGACCCGCGCGGTCAGCCCGAGATCGAGGCGGACCACTTCCTCGACATCCCGGATCATCCACTCGGACCGACCGAGCAATGTCACGAGCCGGCTGGCCGTGGCCGGCAGCGGCTCGAGGGCATCGGCGGACCGCAGCAGCCGCTCACGGCTGATTGCGGGCGCCGGGGCGTTGGAATCCGGGAGGGGGAGCATGTGCTCCGGATATCGGCACGGTCGGGCGAGCCCTGCAGTAGGGCCGCAGGAGTGGCCCGGCCGGTGTCTCAGAAGGTCGCGACGATGGCGGCCGAGGCGACGGTGTCCGACCGCGAGAAGCCCGGCACCGGCTCGTTGCGGTAGTTGACCTCGTGTGAGAGCTTCAGCGACAGCAACGCGTTCAGTTCGGCCTGCAGGGCCGCGACGTGCGTCACGCGCCAGTCACTGGTGCGGTCCACGTCGGTCTTGACCTGCGCGTCGTTGGTCACGCGGTTGCGGCGCGAGAACTCCCACTGATGACGCAGTCCGAGGTCCAGGGTACTGATGTAGCGGCCCGGGCCGCGGGTGCGATCCTCGCCGATGTAGCCGAAGCCGGAATCGAGCGACAGCCGCTGCGGCAGGGACTGGATCAGGATCGCGGTGACCCCGGCCGCGCCGTCGACGCTGTTGTCGATCCCGGCAAAGGTGTTGCGCAAGTAATTGGCGCGCGCGAACAGCTCGGCCCGGTCGCCGATCGTGCGCGCCGCGCGCACCTGGCCGGTCAACCGGCGCGCTCGCACTTCGCGATTGGTGCTGGTGCGCAGGTAGGTGGTGCGGCTCTCCAGCCGCCAGGGCCCCGGCGCCAGCAGCAGTTCGCCGCCGCTGCCGATCGTCTGCGTCGACGAGGTGCCGCCAGTGGAGACGTAGGACAGCTCGGCTGTGCCCCTGACGAGCGGCGGAGGCGGGCGCGTCGTCCCAGGTGTGCCTCGCGGCGGACCAGGTGGGGCGGCCAGCAGGCGCGCCCGCGCGACAATCGCGGCCCGCGACAGCAGTGAGAGGTCGACGTCGGCGGGCAGGGTCGGCACCGGCGTCGCCGCCAGGCTCTGCATGAGCCACAACACAATCCAGAACGATTCCATGGCGAAGCGCCGCGGGGCCGGGCAGCGCCAGCGGATGGTACCGCACCGTGCATCCGAATCGGGCCGGCCGTCGTAGGACGTTGGGGCGTGACCACGCTGGTGGCTAACCCTGGCC
>JACDAO010000012.1 GCA_013695405.1 Acidobacteriota bacterium
GAGCAGGAGCGCGGCATCACGATCACGTCGGCTGCGACCACGGCGTATTGGAACGACAAGCGCATCAACATCATCGATACGCCCGGCCACGTGGACTTCACGGCCGAGGTGGAACGATCGCTGCGCGTGCTCGACGGCGCGGTGGCGGTGTTCGATTCGGTGGCCGGGGTGGAGCCGCAGTCCGAGACGGTCTGGCGCCAGGCCGACAAGTACCGCGTGCCCCGCATCTGCTTCGTCAACAAGATGGACCGGATTGGCGCGAACTTCGACCGCACGGTCGATCAGATTCGCAGCCGCCTGCAGGGCAATCCGTGCGTGATCCAGTTCCCGATCGGCACCGAGGATCGGTTCCGCGGCGTGGTCGACGTCATCCTGATGAAGGCGATCACGTACAAGGACGAGACGATGGGCGCCGAGTACATCGTCGAGGAGATTCCGGCCGCCCTGATGGACCAGGCGCTGGCCTACCGCGAGCAGCTGCTCGAGAAGGTCAGTGAAGCCGACGACGCACTGCTCGAGAAGTACCTCGGCGGCGAGGAGATCACCGAGGCCGAGATCAAGAAGGCGCTGCGGACCCGCGTCAACCAGTCGGTGCACGGCAGGCGCGAGGCGCCGTTCGTGCCGGTGATCTGCGGCTCGGCGTTCAAGAACAAGGGCGTGCAGCCGCTGCTCGACGCGGTGGTCGATTTCCTGCCGTCGCCGATTGACATCCCGGCCATCCGCGGTATCTCGGTCGACAAGGCGGACGAAGAGCCGATCGAGCGACCCGCCGACGACAAGGGCCCGTTCAGCGCGTTGGCGTTCAAGATCATGACCGACTCGTTCGTCGGGCAGCTGACCTTCATCCGGGTCTACTCGGGGGTGCTGACCTCGGGCTCGTCGGTGCTGAACTCGACCAAGGGCAAGACCGAACGGATTGGCCGACTCCTGAAGATGCACGCCAACAAGCGTGAGGAAATCAAGGAAGTCTACGCTGGCGACATCGCCGCCTGTGTCGGGCTGAAGAGCGTGATGACCGGCGACACGATCTGCGACGAGAAGGACCCGGTCGTGCTCGAGTCGATGGACTTCCCGGAGCCGGTGATCTCGCTGGCGATCGAGCCCAAGAGCAAGAGCGACCAGGAGAAGCTGGGACAGGGCCTGGGCAAGTTGATGGCCGAGGATCCCACCTTCCGGGTGCGGACCGACCAGCAGACCGGCCAGACGATCATCGCGGGCATGGGCGAACTGCACCTCGACATCATCGTCGACCGCCTCAAGCGCGAGTTCAACGTCGAGGCGAACGTCGGCCGTCCGCAGGTGGCCTACAAGGAAACGTTGACGCTGCAGGCCGAGGGCGAAGGCCGGTACATCCGACAGACTGGCGGCCGCGGCCAGTACGGGCACGCGAAGATTCGCCTGATTCCGCGCCAGCCGGGCGAGGGCTATCAGTTCACCAACAGCACCGTCGGCGGGACGATTCCGCGCGAGTTCATCAAGCCGATCGACGAAGGCATCCGCGAGGCCCTGACCACCGGCGTGCTGGCGGGCTTCCCGGTCGACGACGTCGGCATCGAGCTGTACGACGGCTCGTACCACGACGTCGACTCCAACGAGATGGCCTTCAAGATCGCTGGATCGATGGCGTTCAAGGACGCGGCCAAGCGGGCCAGGCCGGTGTTGCTCGAGCCGGTGATGCGGGTCGAGGTGGTGGTGCCCAAGGAGTTCATGGGCGACATCATGGGCGACATCGCCAGCCGTCGCGGTCACATCCAGTCGCAGGAAGACCTCGGCGGCACCCAGATCGTCAGCTCGCGCGTGCCGTTGTCCGAGATGTTCGGATACGCCACCGACCTGCGGTCGCGCACCCAGGGGCGTGCGACCTACTCGATGCACTTCGATCGTTACGAGCAGGCACCCAATCACGTGTCCGAGGAAGTGATTGCTCGGATGCAGGGCACCAGCAAGCACTAACTTTCGGCACGTTCTCGTACAGCGGAGATCAGGCGCAATGGGAAAAGAGAAGTTTGACCGGTCCAAACCGCACGTCAACATCGGGACGATCGGGCACATCGACCACGGCAAGACGACGACGACGGCGGCGATCACCAAGGTGTTGAGCAAGCACAACCCGAAGG
>JACDAO010000045.1 GCA_013695405.1 Acidobacteriota bacterium
CCTCGGATGGTGGTCGCCGGTTTCGGCAACGTCCTGCGCGGTGACGATGGCTTCGGCGTCGAGGTGGTGCGCCGGCTGCAGGAGGAGGGCAGCGCGCCGGCAGGGACGGTGTTGCTGGAGGTGGGCACGGGCGGCATCGCGCTGGCCCAGGAGCTGCTGACCCCGTGTCAGCGCCTGGTCGTCGTGGATGCGATGACGCGCGGCGGCGCGCCTGGAAGTCTGTATGTCGTGCAGGTCGAAGGCGTCGAGCCCGCCCGCTCGATTGACATGCACATGGCTGTCCCGGCCCGGGCGCTGGGGCTCGCGCAGGTGCTCGGGGCGTTGCCGCCCGAGGTCTTCCTGGTCGGCTGCGAGCCGGCGTCGACCGACGACCTCACCATGGAACTGTCGCCGTGCGTGAACGTCGCGGTTGATTCCGCGCTCGCGGCGGTGCAGACTCTTCTTCGTCGCGCTCATGGCTGATTCCACATCCGGCGATCGTGATGGCCTCGAAGCACAGGACGAGGTGCTCCAGGTCATGTACTGGCTCCGTGGCGAAGGGCTCGCGGCGGACGTCAGTCCTGCGGACGTCTCGCGCTTCACCGGTGCAGACGAATGGGACGTCGTGACGGTGCTGACGCGACTTGTCGAGCGCGGGCTGGTCACGGTGCTGCGCGCCGACAGCGCGGAGCGCTTCGCGTTGAGTGCCGAAGGCGTCACCGAGGGCGGGCGCCGCTTTGCCGACGAGTTTGCCGACATGACCAGACCCGGGCACGGCGAATGCAGCGATCCCGATTGCGACTGCCGGCGTACCGGCAACGTGGAAGATTGCCATCACCGGCGGTGAGAGGTCCAGATGTCGACGATTGCGGTAGCGGGCAAGGGCGGCAGCGGCAAGACCACGGTGTCGGGCACCCTGGCGCGAATCATCGCACGCGGCGGCCACGAGGTCTGGGCGATCGACGCCGACTCGACGCCGAACCTGGGCACCACGCTGGGATTGTCGCGTGAGCAAGCCGAGGCGGTGGTGCCGATGCCTCGCACGATTCTCAACGAGAGCAAGGACGCCGAGGGCAAGCGGGTGTTCACTCTCGCGCTGTCGCCAGCCGTGGTGGTCGAGCAGCACTCGGTTCCGACGCCGGATGCGGTCAAGCTCCTGGTGATGGGACGCGTCGATCACGCGGGCGCTGGTTGACTGTGCGGTGCCCATGCCGCGGTGCGGCATCTGCTCGGCGGGTTGATGCAGGCGACACACCCGATCACCATCGTGGACATGGAGGCGGGCCTCGAACACCTCAGTCGGGGCACGGCCAGGCACGTCGACACCCTGCTGGTGATCCTCGAACCGTATTACAAGGCACTGGAAACGGCACGACGCGCCGCTGAACTCGGACGAGAGCTCGGGGTCGCCCGCATCCTCGGCGTGGCCAACAAGATCAGGGACGATGCCGACGCGACCGCGGTGCGCGAGTTCGCGAAGACCCACGGCATTCCGGTCGTGGCCGAAGTCCCGCTCGACGACCGGATCCGGAAGGCGGATCTCGCCGGGCAGGCCCCGATCGACGTCCCCGATTCGCCGGCAATCGCGGCAATCGCGGCGCTCGCTGCCACGCTGGTGTGAACGACGTGCCGCAGGAAACTTCAGAAGCCTCGTCTCGTCCGGCCGAGAATTCGTCGTGGGACACGTCACGCACGTGCATGACGCGCCGCGACTTCGCCCGTGGCCTCGCGTCGGCAGCGACCGCCGCCGGCGCGCTGCACGCCGGCACGTCCCGCCTGCAGGCCGAGCGTGCTCACGCTGCCCAGGACGCAGGCGTGGGTTCCCTGACTGACGTGTCGGGCATTCGCGTCGGGCACGTCACACACCGGCAACGTCCGACCGGGTGCACGGTCATCCTGTTCGACGAGCCCGCCACTGCCGGCGCGGATTACGACGGCTCGGCTCCCGGCGAGTCGATGGGCGTGATGCTCCAGCCGGTAAGCCCGCTTGAACGTATCCACGGTCTCCTGCTCACAGGCGGCGGCCCCATGGGGCTCGCGGCAGCAGCCGGTGCCGTGCGCTACCTCGAAACCAACGGTGTGGGCTACGACTGGGGCGTGCCCAACGTCCGCATTCCCATCATCGTCGGGGCGGTGATCGACGACCTTGCGCTGGGCGATGGCCGCATCCGACCCGATGCCGAGACCGCGCGGCAGGCCTGCGAGGCGGCCAGCAGCGGCCCGGTCGGCGAGGGCAGTGTGGGTGTGGGCGCCGGCGCCACCGTGGGGAAGATGTTCCGGTCACGTGGGCTGGGCGGCATGAAGGGCGGCGTTGGCAGTGTGGCGATTCGATCCGGCGAAGTGGTCATTGCGGCGCTGTCGGTGGTGAACGCCGCGGGCGACGTGCTCGACTGGCGCACCGGCCGCATCGTGGCTGGCGCTCGCAGCGCCGACGGCCGGTCGTTTGCCAACAGCGCCGCCCTGCTGATGCGCGACCTCGACACGACCACGCGTGCCGATCGTCGGCTCGACGATCAACCGTTCCGTGCGACGACCCTCACAGTGGTCGCCACAAACGTGACGCTGGACAAGACGAGCCTCACGAAGCTTGCGATGATGACCAACACGGGCGCCGCGCGGGCCATCAACCCGTATCACACGCAGGGTGACGGCGATCAGGTAATCGCCGTGTCCACAAACCGGGTCAAGGCGGATGTGTCACTGAGCGCGCTGGGGTCGGTGGCCGCCGAGGCCGCCGCGCACGCCATCCTCCGCGGTGTGCAGCGTGCGACCAGCGTCGCGGGATGGCCGGCGGTACGCGACCTGCCCTGATCGGCCGCGCACCCCGATTGTCACGCCACGACCTGGTCCTCCGAACGGGATCCGACGAAACATCTCCTGGGCAACCGAGGTGGGGTTGACGTAGTCGGCCGCCAGCGTCGTCGGAGTGCTCGACGAGTCCTGCGAGGTGTTTGATCAGCATGCTGGGGGGCGGCGCGGCCAGACATGCCGACATCCGCGCCACAGATGGGGTCCTGTCACGTCGGGCGCGCTGACTTGTAAGCAGACAAAGACATTTTTCTTTCGTGCGCGTGGCGCATGGTGTATAATTCGAAGGTTTCCCTGCATCCCTCGCGCCACGCACCTCGATAAAGAAGGTTTCGATGACATTGGTCAGACTCCTGCGGCCGCTGCCCGCGGTCCTGCTGCTCGTGTCGCTGCTCGCTCCGTCGGCAGCCGCACAGTCGCCCACCTACGACTCGTTCTATGTGTTCGGCGACAGCCTTGCCGACAACGGCAACGTGTGGCTCACGTCGAAGCTGCTGCACGTGACGCCCGCGCCGCCGCCGTCCCAGTCGCCGAACCGGACCTACTTCGACGGGCGGTTCTCGAACGGGCCGGTCGCGTTCGAGTACCTGTGGGAGAGGGTCAGAAAGCGGGGCGCGCCTGCGCTGGTGCCGTATATCTCCTCGCCCGTGCTGGGGCACAAGAGCGCCGTCAATTTCGCGTTCGGCGGGACGGGCACGCCCCTGCTCGACCAGACCCCTGGCG
>JACDAO010000049.1 GCA_013695405.1 Acidobacteriota bacterium
GGGCTCCGGTGGCGCCACCCGCACTGGCACCCGCACTGCCACCCGGCGCGGCGCCCGGCGCAGCGCCCGAGGCGCCGCCCGCCGCACTCAAGCCGACGGCGAGGATCAGACGCACCCCACCGCGGCCGGGCACCTGAAACGCCTGCGACCGCACGACTTCGCCGTCGACAGTGACCGACGCGACCAGCGATTGTCCACTGCTCAGGCCGCTGAAGATGGCCCGTCCCTGTGCGTCGGTCGGCGCTGACGTCGGCGAGGCCGCGCCCTCGATCGTCACCGTGACGCCGACGAGGTTGTTGGCCAGCGCTTGTCGCACGACGCGCACAGAGACTACGCCGTCCGGCAGTTCGCTGCTCGGAAGGGGCGTCCCGGACATCTGCCGCAGGTCAGGCATCTGGGCCGTTCCGGGTCCGTGGACGGCGAGCGCCAGCACGAAGGCCAGGGCCAAAGCCCGCGCGGAACTTTTCACAGTGCGCCGCCGCAGGCTTTGCAGAAACGAGCGTCGCGGTCGTTGAAGGTGTCGCACGCCGCACACATCCGGGCCGACGAGGCGGTGCGCGAGCTGCGGGGCAGCGCCGCCAGATCCCGGGCGATACGGTCGCGCAAGCCAGCCTCGCCAACGTCAATCCGTTGCATCAGGCCGACCGCCCGATGCCGCAGCCGACCGGCCATCTCGTCGAAGTCCGCCTCGGCGACCTTGCCCATCGCCTTGTCGAACTCGAGCTCCTTGATGCTGCGCAGCACCAGGCGCTTCTCGCGCTCGAGCGCCTCGAGGTGGCGGGCCGACCGGCGGGTGTCGCCCAGGATGCGTTCGGGCGACACCAGCGGCAGCAGTGTCCGGTGCATCGCCATCGCCGCGAACCCGGCGGCGACGATCGCCAGGCTGAGCAGCACGAGGTGTTCGGGACGCGTGAAGCGCGGTTCACGCCAGACCGCGGCGGTCGCGCCAATCAGGGCGAGCACGAGGAAAAACTGCCAGGCCTTCGCGCCGCTCGGGCCCTGGACGCTGCCGGAGGCGGCACCGGCGCGGACGGCAACGGCCGTGCTTTCGACGTAGCCGGCATCGGCGCGGACGGCGGCGGCCGTCCTTTCGACGTAGCCGCCGGACTTGTCCGGCGACGGCAGCGACTCAGTCGAGGTCACGCAGTTCCTCGTCCAGCCGGGCCTGCAGCGCATCCTCGCCGGGGCCGGTCGCGACGCGGGCGGCCTCGGGCTGCGGGCGCTTGCGCGACCAGCGGATCGCCGTCGCTCCGGCTAGTAACGCGCCGAAGATGCCAACCGCGTACGGCACCGCCCACGCCAGACGGTTGAAGCCGCGGTCGATCGGCATCGCCAGCGGTTCCTGGCTGCCGTGCTTGTCGATGAAGTACTGGTAGACCTGCTCGCGCGTCTTGCCCTGCGCCATCAGCGTGGCCAGTTCCTCGCGCATGCCGGCGGCGAGGCTGCAGGTGCACTCGGCGATGCGCTGACGACCGCAGGTGCCGCACATGCAGATGATCTCGCTCTGCAGCTCGCGTTCGAGCGTCGACAGCGGCACCACCACCGTGCGTGCGCCCTCGACATGCTGCGCGTGCACACGGACGGGCCAGGCGGCGCCTCCCAGCACCAATCCCAACAGCAAGAGTGCGGTGCTCGACGGGCTGGTGGCCGACGGCACCGTGGCACTCGCGAGCACCAGGGCCCGTTCGGGTAACAGGGCGAGCAGCGTGCCGAAGGCAAGGATTGCAAAGCCGGCCCAGATCCAATTGACCAGCGGGTTGACCACCACGTGGAAGGTCGCCGACTGCTGCTGCATGTCGAAGCCGGCCATCACGACGTACAGGTCCTCGGCAAACGAGTGCCGGATCGCTACCTCGGTGGTCGGCTCGTCTTCCCGCTTGTTGTAGAACCACTTGGCGGGCGCCATCTGACCCAGTTCGTTGCCGTCGTCGAACACGGTCATGCGGGCGGTGATCATCTGCTTCTGGGCGTCCTGGGTCAGCCGGATCGCGTCGTGGCGCACCAGAAAGCGTCCGACCTGCACCGACTGCCCCGGCTTGAGCAGCACCTGGTCTTCACGCTTGAAGCCATCACCCGCGAACCCGAGGGCCATCACCACGATGCCGAGGTGCACGATGTAGCCGCCGTAGCGACGCTGATTGCGTGCGACCAGGCCAATCGCCGATGTCAGCAGGTCGGAGCCCGAGTACTGCTGCCGCACCCGCGCGCCGCGCACGAACTCCTGCAGCAGCGTGCCGACCACGAAGGCCGACAGCGCGAAACAGATCCCGGACGACCAGACGCGCACGCCGAGCGCCACCAGGCCGCCACCGACCACCACCGCCGAGAGCGTTGGCCACAGGAACTGCGTGCGCAGGTTGTCAATCGTCGACTTGCGCCAGGCCAGCAGCGGACCGACGCCGGTCAGCGCCAGCAGGGCCAGGCCGATCGGCAGCATCCACTTGTTGAAGAACGGCGGGCCGACGGTCAGCCGCTCACCAGTGACGGTCTCGCTGAGGGTCGGGAACATCGTGGCAAAGAGCACGAAAATCGCCGAGAACAACAGAATCCAGTTGTTGGCGAGGAAGGCAGCCTCGCGCGACACCCACGAGTCCAGTTCGTGCCGCGAGCGCAGCAGCGGCAAGCGGTAGAACAGCAGCCCGAAGCTCACCACCAGGAGCACGGCCATGAACGCCGCGAACATCATCCCGAGCGCCTTGTCCTCGCCAAACGCGTGCACCGACTGGACCACGCCCGATCGGGTCATGAAAGTGCCGAAGATGGTGAGGAAGAACGTCGTGATGACCAGCGTCATGTTCCAGACCCGCAGCATGCCGCGGCGTTCCTGGACCATCACCGAGTGCAGGAAGGCGGTGGCGGTGAACCACGGCAGCAGCGCCGCGTTCTCGACCGGGTCCCAGCCCCAGTAGCCGCCCCAGCCCAGCTCTTCGTACGCCCAGATCATGCCGAGGGTCAGGCCGAGCGACAGGAACAGCCAGCTGACCATCGTCCAGCGACGTACGGCACGGAGCCAGGAGTCGTCGAGGTGACCGGTGGCGAGCGCGGCGATCCCGAACGCGAACGGAATGGTCATGCCCACGAAGCCGATGTACAGCGACGGCGGGTGGATGACCATGTAGAAGTTCTGCAGCAGCGGGTTGAGGCCCTGGCCGTCCGCCGGCACCTCGGCCAGGTAGGTCTCGAACGGGTTGTTGTGTACCACCATCAGGAACAGGAAGAACATCTCGACGACGGCGATGGTGGCGACGACGTAGGGAATCAGCTCGCGATGCGACTCGCGGGCGTTGCGCACGGCGATCGCTCCGAACGCCGAGAGCAGCATCACCCAGAACATGATCGAGCCGTCCAGCCCACCCCAGTACGCGGTGATCTTGAAGATCAGCGGTTGCGCGGCGTCCGAGTAACGGTCGACGTACTTGATGGCGTAGCTGTCGGTGATGAAGGCGTAGATGAGCACCGCCGACGCGACGCTCATCAGCGCGGTGACCAGATAGAACGCGCCAATCCCGCTCTCGGTCAGTCGAGTCGAATGACGGCGCGCCCCGACCACCGAGGCAACGGCGGCGTAGCAGGCGACGACGAAGCTGGCGAGGAGCAGGAAGGTGCCGAGGGCTGGCATGGCGGGCCTAATTGCGTGACGTGGTTTGGGTGACTGGCATCGGCCGCGCTCGCGGGGGCGTCGCGCCGGCCTCGTACTTGGACGGGCACTTGGCCATCACGCCGTTGGGCTCGACCACGAACCCGGCCGGTCCGAGCGTGCCCTTGATCACCACCTCCGAGCCGTCCTTGAAGGTGTCGGGGACGATCCCGGTGTAGCTGGCGTTGACGATCTGCCCGTTGTAGTCGACCTGGAATCGGTAGTCCAGCGAGTCGGGTCGGCGCCGGATATCGGACGCGTGCCCGTGCAACTGCAGGCGCTTGCCGTACCAGGGAGCCGGCTGCCCCATCACTTCGTCGACGTGCTTGTAGTACTGGGTGTCCTCGCTGAGGCTCGAGTACAGCAGCGCGCTGAACGCCAGCCCGAGCACGAGGGTCGAGAGAACAATTTTCAGGCTTCGTGATCGGGTCATGGTTGATCGGGAGCGGGCGACGGACCTCACACCCCTGGTCAGAATATGCCGCCGCCGACGCCGAGTAAAGCCAGCAGCGCGGCAACGCGGGCCGTCGGCAGCCCGACCACGTTCGGGTAGGAACCGTCGATCCGCGTCACGAATCGCGACGCCAGGCCCTGGATGGCATAGGCGCCGGCCTTGCCGACCGGTTCGCCGCTGGCCACGTACCAGTCGAGCTCCTGCTCGCGCAGCGGGGCAAACCAGACCCGGGTCCGCTCGACCGCGGTGCGCGTCTGGGCACCCCTGCGTATTGTGACGCCGGTCAGCACGTCGTGGGCGCGGCCCGACAGCAGCCGCAGCATCCGGCGCGCGTCGGCGGCGTCGACCGGCTTGTTCAGGATCACGTCGTTGCAGACCACGGTGGTGTCGGCCGCAATCACCACGTCGTCTGGCCCGGCGTCAATCGCCCGGGCCTTGGCCAGTGACAATCGCGTCACCAGCTGGTCGGCGGTCTCTGTCAGCCCGGGCGTCTCGTCGAGGTCGGCGATCCTGACCTCGAAGGCGTAGCCGGCGGCGCGCAGCAGGTCGGCGCGGCGTGGTGAAGCGGAGGCCAGGATCAAGCGCACCTCGACAGCCTACCGCGAGGCTGCTGCTATGCTGCCGTGATGGTCCCCGCACAGCAGGTGGTGCCCGGTGCGGTGGCCCGGCTGATCGCGGGTTACCCGCACAGCGCCGGCAAGGTCGAGGCCGCCTGGCACCTTGCCGTGGGCGGCGGACTGGCCCGGATGTGCACCCGCCTGCGCGATGCGCGCGGTGTGATCTATGTCTCGGTGCGCGATGCCGGCGTCGCGACGGCGCTCGAGTCACATCGGCCGGTGATCGAGCGGCGGCTGCGCGAAGTGCTCGGCGACCACGGCCGCACCTTCACGGTGCTGGCGCCCTGAGGCGGGAGTTACCCATGCGTTCCTCGGTGATCCTCTCTGCCGTTCGCCTGCCGAGCGGTCGTTTCCTCGGCGCGCTGAAGGACCTCTCGGCATCCGACCTCGGCGCGCTGGTCGTGCGAGAGGCGGTGGTGCGCGCCGGGCTTGGCCCCGACGACGTCCAGGAATGCATCATGGGCAATGTCCTGTCGGCCGGACAGGGACAACACCCAGCTCGTCAGGCCGCGCTCAAGGGGGGCCTGCCGGTGGGCGTGGCCGCGCTGACCATCAACAAGGTCTGCGGGTCGGGGCTCAAGGCGGTGATGCTGGCCGCGCAGGGCATTGCCGCCGCCGACGTCGACGTGGTCGTCGCCGGAGGCATGGAGTCGATGAGTCAGGCCCCGTACCTGCTGCCACGCGTGCGCGAAGGCTTGCGCATGGGCCACGGCCAGGTGGTCGACAGCATGATCCACGACGGCCTGTGGTGCGCGTGCGACGACTGGCACATGGGCGAGACCGGCGAGGCAGTGGCCGAGCGCTACGGCGTCTCGCGGGCGCAGCAGGACGCCTACGCGGTGGCCAGCCACGAGAAGGCCGCCCGCGCGACCCGCGACGGCGCGTTCGCAGCCGAGCTGTTGCCGGTGACGCTGCCCCAGAAGAAGGGCGACCCGGTGGTCGTCGATCGCGACGAGTCGATTCGCGACGACACTTCGATCGAAAGCCTGGCGCGACTGCGTCCTGCGTTCCGCAGCGATGGCACGGTGACGGCCGGCAATGCGCCTGGCGTCAACGACAGCGCGGCCGCATTGGTCATCGCCGGCGCCGACATCGCGGCGGCGCGGGGCTTGCCGGTGCGCGCCCGCATCGTCGCGCAAGCCACCAG
>JACDAO010000071.1 GCA_013695405.1 Acidobacteriota bacterium
GCGTGGCGCCATCGAGTTGCTCCACGGCCTTCTGGGCATCTTCGTCGGTCGCCATCGACACGAATGCGAAGCCACGAGGACGGCCCGTCATGCGGTCGCGCATCACCGTCACGGTTTCCACCGTGCCGGCCTGCGCGAACATCTCCTCGAGCTCGGCCTCGCTGGTCTGAAAGGGAAGGTTGCCGACGAACAAGCTCTTGGCCACGTGTGTCCTGCTCCTTGCCTGACGATGCTCGGTTCGCGCGGGATGCGACCCGCTCGGACGATGCCGGAGATCGGGTCTCCGCTCGTTTGCACGACGGTACCACCGGCCTGCGCCGCCTGCAACCCGAGTGCGGCATGAGGCTTGCCGCGGTTCCTGCACTCTCGTAGAGTGCCGCGATGGCTCTTGTTCCTCCTCGCCCTGTGGCTGCAGCCCACCCCCCGACACCGGCCCGGACCGCGCCACGCACCGCCCTGCACACGGTGGCCGATCGCCGCAATCTGGAGGTCCCCGACACCGACACGCACGTGACGCTGGGCAGTGTCGTCAACAGGGAAGCCCCAGGTCCCGCACAGCTTCCATGGGCCCCGCGAGTCGCTGTGGGCGTTCGGGCCACTGGGGCTGCAGCTGTGGAACTCGCTGCGCGTGGTCGACTACCTGGCCGGCTTGCCCGAAGTGGACGCCACCCGCATCGGCGCAACCGGCGCCTCCGGAGGTGCGACCCAGAGCTTCCTGCTCGCGGCCATCGACGACCGCATCACCTACGTCGCGCCGGTCAACATGGTCTCGGCGTACATGCAGGGCGGGTCCTACTGCGAGAATGCGCCCGGGCTGCGCGTCGGCCTGTCGAACCTCGACATCGCCGCGTCGATCGCGCCGCGCCCGATGCTGTTGGTGTCGGCCACGGGCGACTGGACCAGTCACGTGCCGAAGGAGGAGTACCCGGCGATCCAGCGGATCTACGACCTGACCTTCAACGCCAGTGACGACCAGGCCCGGGTCCACGATGTGCTGACAGCGCTGACCTGGCTGCCCGGCAATGAAGGCGCCGACCTGGTCGCGCTCGGCGCGGCGCGCTACTGGACCGCGCTGGCCGTGGCAGCCGCACCCGCTCGCGGACATCGGTTGCTGTTCGACGTCGCGGCGCTGCCGGCCGACGACGCGACACTCGAGAAGGAGTGCTTCGTGCTCTTGCCTCGTCAGCGCTCGGGGACCAGCCGGACGATCCGCCCCGGGTTGTTGAGCGCCAGGTAGATCGGGCCGTCCGCGCTGACGGCGACGTCCCGGACGCGACCGTAGCCGCGCAGCAGGACCTCCTGATTCGTGACGCGCCCGGCGTCGAGTTCGAGGCGGCGAAGTTGCTGGCCGGCCAGGGCCGTGACGAGCAGGTGCTGTTTCCAGCGCGGAAAGAGATCGCCGGTATAGAAGGCGATCGCGCCGACGGCAAGCGATGGCGTCCAATACACCACCGGCTGCTCGAGTCCGTCCCTCTCGGTGCGGTCGGTAATCGGCGTGCCGTTGTCGTTCATCCCGTAGGTGATCGTCGGCCAGCCGTAGTCGCGGCCCTTGACCACCAGATTCAGTTCGTCGCCACCGCGCGGGCCGTGCTCGGTGGCCCACAAGGCGCCGGTCTGGCTGTCGATCGCCAGCCCCTGCTGGTTGCGGTGGCCGTAGCTCCATACACTCGCCACCGCTCCCGTGCGGCCGACGAAAGGATTGTCCGCAGGCACGCTGCCGTCGTCGCGCACGCGATGCAGCTTGCCGTACGGGCTGCCGAGATCCTGCGACTCGGCGGGGCGGCCGCGGTCGCCAATCGAGAAGTACAGCAATCCCTGCCGGTCGAACAGCAGGCGCGCGCCGTAGTGCGTGTTGCTGGCCCAGTACAGGGCCGGTGTGGCCTGAAATATCGACACCTGGTCCACCAGAGCCCCGTCGTGCAGCCGGCCGCGCACGATCCGCGTCGTCGAGTCGCCCGGGGCCGCACCGCCGGCCTCGCTGAGCGCAAGATAGACCCACCCGTTGCGCTGGAAGTCGGGGTGCAGGCCGACGTCGAGCAGTCCGCCGTCCTGCTTCTCCCACACGGCGGGCACACCCGTGATCGGTGGCAGCAGGCGATCGCCGTCGACGACGCGCAAGCGGCCGGGCCGTTCCGTAACCAGGAGCTTGCCGTCGGGCATGATCTCAAGGCCCCACGGGGTCTCGAGGTCGTCGGCGACGAGTTCGACGCGGAAGGCGTGCCGCTCACTCTCGATGCGCGCCGGCAAGGTCGGCGGGGCCGGCATCGTGCCTTGGCTGGCGCGTGCACGACCTTCGCGGATGTAGATGACCAACGCACGGATCTGCTGGTCGGTGAGCGCGCCTTTGAAGGAGGGCATCGCGGTGGTCAGCGCTCCCTCGCGAATCGTCCGCGCCAGGTCCGCGTCGCTGTCGCCGTGCAGCCCCTCGTCGTCGAGCAGGCTGGGCGCCTGGCCGCCGGCCAGGGTGGCGCCGTGACAGTTCTCGCACAGGGTCCGGAAGACCGTCGCGACGTCGGCTGGCGGGGGAGTGGCCGGTTGCGCGGCGACGAGCGCCATCGCGGCGATGCCTATCGACGGAACGAGCAGCAGCCAATGTGCGGCGTGCATCGGGTGCGCCCACGATACGCGAGTGCCGGCGGGGGCGGCAAATTGCCGCTACGATAGCGCGTGTCCCACGAGAGTCGAGAAGGGGACACGCGGGCCCACGTCCTGCTCGTCGATGACCAGGAGGTGATCGTCGACGTCACCCGCCGGGTGCTCGAATACAGCGGTCTCGAGGTGACGGCGTACACGTCGAGCGAAGACGCGCTGCGCGTCTTCCTGGACGATCCAGGCCGGTTCGACATCGCAATTACCGATCGCGACATGCCCGGACTTGACGGCAGTCATCTGGCGACCGATTTGTGGGAAGTGCGGCCGCAGTTGCCGGTGCTGTTCGTGTCGGCGATGGACGACGCGGTGGTGTTCGACGCCGGTGCGCCGGTCGGCCCGTATCGGGAGCTGTTCAAGCCCTACGACACGTCAAAGCTCGTGCAGGAGTTGATGGGGTTGCTGAACGAACGCACGTGAGCGTGTCCGTCTGCTAAATCAGTTCAATGGTGACGGTGCCGAGGGCCAGAAACCAGCCGTCCGAGCTGAAGTGCCCAACCCGACCAGTTCGATGGCCAGATGGAGTCGATGTGCAGTTCGGAAGCCCCACTCCAGCGGCCCCGACGCTGCGAGCTCCCCACACGTGGCGAGGACCTGAGCTGTGACCGCGCGCTCGAGCCGCGAGTACCCACTCTGACGGCGGTCCCAAACGGTTTTCGAATACGTCTTGAGCCCGAGTGCCCCCGGCCGAGTACCATCCTGACGACGCATGCGCATCATCATCATCGGCGGCGGCGAGATCGGCTTCGCCCTCGCCAGTCAACTCGCCCGGGACCATAGCGTCTCGATCATCGACAGCGTGGTGGCCGTCGGCGAGCGCTTCGATGCCGTCGACGTGGCGTTCGTGCGCGGGAGCGGGACGAGCGCCGAGGCGCTTGGCCGCGCCGGCGTCGCGACCACGGATCTGTTAATCGCTTGTACCGGCCTCGACGAGATCAACATGGTCGCCTGTGCCGTCGCACGACGCCTCGGCGCGGCGCGCACCATCTGTTTCGTCTCTCGCGAAGACTTCGCTGGCAGTGACAGCAGCGCCGAGGCCGTGCAGACGCACTTCGGCATCGAACGCATCATCTGGCCTGAGGCACAGCTCGCCGAGGAGATTGAGCGCATCATTCGCTCGCCTGGCGCGATCGACGCCGAGACGTTTGCCGAGGGCCGGATCCAGTTGCTGGAGTTTCGTCTGCCCGCCAGCTCCAGGTTGATCGGCTCGCCCCTCGCGGCGCTGCGGCTGCCTCCTGGTGCCTTGATCGTCGCCGTGAAGCGGAGCGACACCATCGAGATTCCGCGTGGGGACACGCACCTGCTCGCAGACGACAAGATCTTCGTCATGGGTGTGCCGATCGCGGTCGCTGAGATCGCGCCGCAAGTCCATGCGGGGCGCGAAGGACGGGCGGCGCAACTGGTGACGATCATCGGCGGTGGCGATGTAGGCTACCGCCTGGCGCAGCGGCTCGACACGGGCGGGATCGACCTGCGCGTGATCGAGCGTGATCGCACCCGCGGCGAACTGCTGGCCTCATCCTTGCGCCACGCGCTTGTCCTGCACGGCGACGGCACCGACCTCGAGCTGCTCGAATCGGAAGCGATTGGCCGCAGCGACGTGCTGGTGTCGGTGATCGACAACGACGAGCGGAACCTGCTGGCGTCGTTGCTTGGCCGGCAGCTCGGCGTGGCGCGACTCATCACGCGGGTGAGCCGTCCAGCCAACCTCCGTCTGTTCGAACGGGTAGGCATCGACGTGGCGCTGTCGGCCCGAGGTGCTGCGGTGAACGCCCTGGTGCACGAGATCCAGGGAGGCCGGGCCCGTCTGCTGGCCGTGCTGGAGGAAGGGCAGGCCACGATCGTCGAGATCACCGTGCCAGCCGGATTCAGTCCGCGCGCGCTGATGGACATGAAGGCGCCGGCTCACTCGATCGTCGGCGCCATCCTGCGAGGCACCGAGGTGATCGTCCCACGCGGCGCTGATCAGATCCGCGCGCAAGACCGCTTGCTGGTCTTCGCGGCCGCCGATGCCGTAGCGCGCGTGCGCAATTACTTCGGGTCGGCCTGATGCGCCTGTCCGTCCTTGCGCAGACCACCGGTACGTTCCTGCTGTACTTCAGCGGCGCGTTCGCGGCGCCGCTCGGCGTCGCCGTCCTCTATCGCGAGTGGACGGACGCGCTCGGCTTCCTCGGCGCCGGACTGCTCTCAGCCGCGGTCGGGTGGTTGTGCGCACGTGGACGCTCGCCCGTCAACGGCGTCACGCGTGTTGAGGGCCTCGCCATCGTGTCAGCCGCCTGGGTCCTGATCGCGGCGTCGGCGGCCCTGCCCTACCTCGTGTCTGGGCTCGGCCCGATCGATGCAATGTTCGAGTCGATGTCAGGTCTGACGACCACCGGCGCGACCGTGATCCGTGACTTCACTGCCCACGGGCATGGCCTGTTCTTCTGGCGCTCGCTGACCCAATGGTTCGGCGGGATGGGCGTCATCGCGCTCTTTGTTGCGGTGCTGCCGAAATTGGGGATCGCCGGCCGTCAGCTCTTCTTTGCTGAGGCGCCGGGACCGGTCGACGAGAAGCTCACGCCACAGATCCGAAAGACGGCGGGCGCGCTCTGGGCGGTGTACGCCGGTCTCACAGTGCTGCAGTTCGTGGCGCTGCTCGCGACCGGCATGCCGGTGTTCGACAGCGCGTGCCATGCGTTGACGACACTGGCGGCCGGTGGCTTCTCTCCGCATCCGTCGTCAGTGGCTGGTTACCAGAACCCGGCGGCCGAGTGGGTGATTACGGCCTTCATGTTCGTCGCTGGCGCCAACTTCGCCTTGCACTACCGCGCGCTTCGGGGCGAATGGCGCGCCTTCCTTCACGATGAGGAGTTCCGCGCCTACGTGGCGATTGTCGGGGTGTCGGTGCTGCTGCTCATGGTGTTCTTGCGTGCCGATCTCGTCGGCCCGGTCGAGCGCGTCCGCGTCTCCGCGTTCCAGGTGCTGTCGATTCTGACCACGACAGGCTTCGCGAGTGCGGACTTCCAGCTGTGGAACGAGCAGGCCAAGATGGTGCTGCTGGCGTTGATGTTCATCGGCGGCTGTGCAGGGTCTGCGGCAGGTGGCCCCAAGATCGTGAGGCAGCTACTGATCGCCCGCTACACGCTCAACGAGGTTCGGCGCACCCTGCATCCTCGCGCGGTGCTCCCCGTCAAGCTGGGCGGGCGCGTGGTGCCGGAAGAGATCATGCGCGGGGTGCTGGTCTTCTTTTTGTTCTACCTGCTGGTCTTCGCTGTGAGCACGCTGGTGGTCAGTGCCTTGGGCGCGGATCTGCTCACCGCGATCACGGCGTCCATCGCCTGCCTTGGCAACATCGGGCCCGGCTTCAATGCCGTCGGGCCGATGGCCAGCTTCGCCGACCTCCATCCTGTCTCTCGTGTGGTGCTGACCGCCGCCATGTGGGTGGGGCGCCTGGAGATTCTGACCGTCCTCGCGGTGCTCCACCCCGATGCGTGGAGAGTGCTGCGGCGATAGCGTCCTGTCCGTGGTAGCTGCTGTCGTCAGGACCGTTTTTGCTACAATAGTTTGATGTCAAAACAATTGTCGCAGATGCCGACAGCGGCACGCAACGGGGATGCTTGAGGAAATGGGCGGGCACGCCCGCTCCTGCCGACGGGCGGTCGGTGAGTTCGAGTAGTCCGCATGCACCGGCGAACCGATCGGAGCTGGAGTCCAGCAATGGGAGGCACGGATGACTATGGGACTGGCGCGGGCGGCGCGGCTGACGGTGGCGCTGGTTGCGGGTGGTGCTGCTATGGCTGCGGGGCAGGCGACGGCCGATCCGCATGTCGAGCGGCTGCGCGCACTGATGCGGGAGCATCGCGCGGCCAGCCTGGCGCATGCCGAGGCGGTGCGCGGTTCGTACGAGCAGGACGTACCGCACCTGCTGCTTCAAGACCGTGACGGCCTCGTCGGGGCAGTGGCCGCCGGCGAACTCCTGCCCCTGCCCGTGGGCGCGGACGCCTTCAACGTCAACCTCCGTTTGCAGGGGCCGCACCAGATTGCCGAGCTCGACCCGCAGCACCAGCCGCTGTACGTCACCGCGCGGCCGGAGGTGCTCGGCATGCTGCTCGACATCGGCTCCCGGCTGCCGCTGGGGCACCTCGACGTCACGAGTCTCGTGCGACATGCCGCGTACCAGCGCTCGCTGGCACTGCGCAATCCGAAGGCCCGGACCCGCGTGCCGACGCATGCGATGGGTCTCGCGGTGGACATGTCGGTGCTGCACCTGCCCGTGGGCCAGGCGCGGGCCCTTGGAAAGGTGCTGCACGAGATGGCGGCCCGGGGCGACCTGCACTACGTGGCCGAGCAGCGCCAGCTCGTCTTCCACGTGGTGCCTGCGGCCGCGCGCCGGGAGCACTACCGCGACTTCGCCCACTCGCTCGCCAGTACCTCGTCTCTCGCCGACCTGCGGCCGTGGCCTGCGCTGTTGGCAGCCGCTCCACCACCGCCGTCGTGGTCAACGGTGCCGCGCGTGCCGCCCGCCGTACGCTGGGAGCACGGGGCGCTGCTCCAACTGATGCCCAACGTCGATACGCGAGAGCAGACTCCCGCGTATGCCGTGGGTTACGTGCTGTCCGGGGCCAGCGCTCTCCTGGCTGGTAGGGCATGGTGGCGCTTCCGCCGCAGGCTGCGACGGCGCCTCGGCCCGATACGCCTGTCATGGAGGCCGGTCGGGTTCTGCGTCGTCCCACTGGTGCTCGCGGCGGCTGCCTCGGTGTCACTGACCGCGCGGCCACAAGGTGCCGCAGTGCGCCTGCCGGTCGTGCCCGCCATCGACGCGTACGCGATGTACATGGATCGCACGCCGGTCGAGATCTCGTTCATGGCCGGGTCCGAGCGGCTCGTCGCGCGTGTGAGTGGGGACGACCTGCGC
>JACDAO010000080.1 GCA_013695405.1 Acidobacteriota bacterium
CTGCGCTGCACGATACCGACAGGACGGCGCGCTGACCAACGCAAAAAACAGATCGCACTCATTCGCGAAACAGATCGCTCACACAATCTGACAAAGTAGTACTAGGAGCGTGTCCGAGTAATCACTCGTGAGGCGCCGATCGTATAGCAGGCATGGCCAAAACGTACCGCCCCTACGTGCCTGAGCAGGCGCTGCTGTTGCCGCCGAGTCTGCGCGAGTGGCTGCCGGACGATCACCTGGCGTACTTCGTGGGGGATCTGGTCGATCAGTTGGATCTATCCGCGATCCTGGGCGCCTACGAGGCGGAGGAGCGGGGCTACCCGCCCTACCACCCGGTGATGCTCACGAAAGTCCTGGTCTACGCGTACTGCGTCGGCGTGTTCTCGTCGCGCAAGATTCAACGGCGGCTGCTCGAGGACATCCCGTTCCGCGTGTTGGCCGCGGGCAACGAGCCGGACTTCCGCACGATCGCCGACTTCCGGAAGCGGCATCTGACGGCGTTGCAGGGACTGTTCGAACAGGTGCTGCGTCTGGCGCGCGAACTGGGCGTGCCGCGCGTGGGCCGCGTGGCGATTGATGGCAGCAAGGTGCAGGCGAATGCGTCGAAGCACAAGGCTATGAGCTACGGGCGGATGCGCGAGAAGACCACGCAGTTGCGCGACGAGGTCACGGCGCTCCTGGCCCAGGCAGAGGCCGCGGATGCGCGCGACGATGCCGCGTATGGTGCCGATCGCCGTGGCGACGAGTTGCCGGCGGAGTTGCAGCGGCGCGAAGACCGGTTGGCGCGGATCAAGGAAGCGAAGCAGGCGCTGGAGGCCCGAGCGCAGGCAGAGGTCACCGCCACCGGCACGCCGGAACGCCCGGCGAAGCCGCTCCCGAAGGCGCAGTACAACTTCACCGATCCCGAGTCGCGGATCATGAAGACGCCTGATGGGTTCGCCCAGGCCTACAACACGCAGATCGCCGTCGATGACCTGCAATGGATCGTGGGGCAGGCCGTCACGCCGGAGACCAACGACAAGAAGCAGTTGCTGCCCATGATCACCACCGTCACCCGGCAGTCGGGCGAGACCCCGACGCAGGTCCTGGCCGATGCGGGCTATTGTTCGGAGGCGAGCTTGACGGCCGCCGCGGCGCTGCCGATCGACGCGTACGTGTCGACGCGCAAGCAGAAACACGGCGAGCGCCCCGGGCCCTGCCGGCGCGGACGCGTACCGACGGCGGCCACGGTCCTCGACCGCATGACGCGCAAGCTGCACACCAAGGCCGGCGCCGCGATCTATGCCGCGCGGAAGGCGATGGTCGAACCCGTCTTCGGGCAGATCAAAGAGGCGCGCGGCTTCCGGCGGTTCTTGCTGCGCGGGTACGCCAAGGTGCAGGCCGAGTGGGCGCTCGTGTGCACGACGCACAACATTCTCAAGTTGTACCGTCTCTGTCGGTGAACCAGGCACGGGCACGGCGTGGCGGTGTCGACAGACGCCCCACGCGCACGGCCACGGGGGCGGTCCGAATGGCTCTGGTGACGCTGGCGCGCCACGATCGCCCGACGCGCCGACCTCGGTGACGGCCGGCACCGGCTCAGATGACAGTCGCGCGGTTAGTCGGACACGCTCCTAGAAATACCTCTGGACAGGCTAGATCATCGCGCGCCGCTTGACGGCTGCAGCGGCGTGTTATGCCGTCCATACGTGTGGGTCGCTTCGCATGTGTTGCTCAAGCTGGATTCGTCACATCACGCGGGTCGAAGTGATTGACTTGCTCGACGATCTTACCAGCGCTATCAACCGTAAAGCGATCCGCAACCCTAAGCCGCGCCTTGGGATTCGTGATCTCGACTTCGGCCTCGCCCACTACCGCCGTAAGCTCTTCGTTGTAATAGAAGTCGAACACTCTGACCTCGCCGAGAATTGCGGGCAATGGTGTCCACCAGACCGTCCGTAGATTTTCCTTACCGACCAGCGGTTTGTGGATCCCACCAGGGGCCAGTGGGGCGCGAAGCGATACGCTGTCATCGTACGGGATTATGTTGAAATCTTTCTTGGCTAAGCCCTCAAAATACTTCCCTGCAGCTTGTTTGAGTTGGGCTCTACGTTCGTTTTGCGACATGCATTTCTCCGTTGTCGGACTACGAGTCTCAACAGTCTCTCGACCAAATGTTGCGATCATCGGCCTAACGCCAGCGTTCTGCCGCAGCGGCCCATAACAAGTTGCAGCCGCCGAGCGTAGCGAGGAATGGCCGCCACCTTGTGGCCGCTGTCGGCAGCAACGCGAGGTTAGGCAACGGTCGGGTCCCGGTGCGGTTCAGTACGTCGACGTACTCACCCCTGAAGTGCTTCTGGTTTCTCTCATGGTCGAGCCACTCGGTCCAGGCCCTGCCGAACCAACCCTCCGGGTTGAAGCTGTCGTCGACAGGAGTCGTTCGCTGTCTCAGCTGATCGCGGATGTACTCCCTGAACACGGACGACGACAAG
>JACDAO010000082.1 GCA_013695405.1 Acidobacteriota bacterium
GCCATGCCCTTCGAGGTGAGCATCAGCACCAGCACCGCCATGATCTGCTCGCCGAGGCTCAGGTCGACGCCGAGCGCCTGCGCGAGGAACAGCACGCAGATCGACAGGTACAGCGTCGCGCCGTCGAGATTGAACGAGTAGCCGGTCGGCACCACCAACCCGACCACCGACTTCGAGCAGCCGAGCCGCTCCATCTTCGCCATCACCCGCGGCAACGCCGACTCGGACGACGACGTCCCGAGCACGATGATGATCTCTTCGCTGACGTAGCGCAGCAACTTGAACAGGCTGAAGCCAGTCAGCCTGACAATCGTGCCCAACACGACGACGACGAAGAACGCACAGGTCAGGTACACCGCCGCCATCAGCTTGCCGAGCGACAACAGCGAGCCGAGGCCGTAGGTCCCGATGGTGAAGGCGATCGCCCCGAAGGCGCCGATGGGTGCCAGCCGCATCACCAGCGCGACCACCCCGAACAGGGCGTGCGAGCACTGCTCGATCAGATGGACCAGCGGCCCGGTCCTCGGCTGCAGGTGCAACAGGGCCAGGCCGAACAGCACCGAGAACAGCAGCACCTGCAGGATGTCGCCGCGGGCAAACGCCCCGATGACGCTGTCCGGGATGATGCCGAGCAGGAAGTCGACCGCGCCTGTGTGCGGCTGGGCCGAGGTGTACGAGGAGACCGCTCCGGCGTCGAGCGCCGCGGCGCTGATGTGCAGGCCCCGACCGGGCGCGACGACGGTCACCACGACCAGACCGATCACCAGCGCGAGCGTCGAGACCACTTCGAAGTAGATCAGCGCCCGCAGGCCGACCCGGCCGACGTCCTTCATCGCGCCCATCTGCGCGATGCCGACCACGACCGTGGAGAACACGATCGGCGCAATCAGCATCTTGACCAGCTTGATGAAGCCGTCGCCGAGGGGCTTCATCGCCGCGCCCTGCACCGGGAACAGCACGCCCACCAGCACGCCAAGCGCGATCGCGACCAACACCTGGACGTAGAGATTGCGGAACAGGGCGGGCGGTCGCATCCCGGCCATTGTAGACAGGCCGCGCCAGCGGCAGCGGCAGCGGGCGTTCGGCGGTGGGCGTTCGGCAGTGGGCGCACGCCGACTGCCTCGCCCGGTCGAGCGATAATGTCGTCGCCTGCCATGAGTGTCAGTTCCATCCGCGGCCGCCCTCCCGCAGATGGGCCGCTCCACACGCTGCGTGGGATCGCCGGCTACCGATGCGGCCACAGCGGCGCCTGCTGCCAGGCTGGATGGCCGGTGCCGATCGAAGCGCCCGCACTGCGGGGGCTGCGACAGCACGATCGAGATGGTTCGATTAGCCAACTGACATCGGGGCACGCCTGGCTCAACAAGGACTGCTTTATTGGTCAAACACCAGATAAGGCGTGCGTCTTTCATAGGTCTTACGACCGTGAGCCGGGCTGCCGCCTGGAGCAGGTCGTTGGAGCGACCGGTCTGCCGTCGAGTTGCCGGCAGTTTCCGAGGCTCCTCCTTGCGGACCCACGTGGCTGGCACCTGACGGTGTCGCTGTGGTGCGGAAGCGCAGCGAATCTGGTGGTCAGCGGCGACGCGGCGTTCACGACGCCAGCGTCGATTTCGACCGACCTCCGGGTCCATGTCGAAGGGCTGGACGCGCGGGACACCTGGCCACCCCTGCTCCGCCCCGGTGTCCTGGCGGGAGTCGACGGGTATCACTGTTGGGAAGAGCGGCTGCGCACGGACCTGCTGGGTCCGGTGACGCGTGGCGAACGGCGGTTGGGAGACGCGCTGAGGGCGGCCCTGCGCTGGACCGATCGGCTACGGACGTGGCGCGTGGCAGACGGCGCGTTCCCCGCGTTTGTACAAGAGCTACCGGTGGGCGGACCGTCAAGACAGGGCGAGCCCCCGCGGGACGGTGGCATCACGCAGCATGGCGCGAGTGCTCCGCTCCGAGCGGGAGCACTGGACCTTCTGTTGAATGACCTCATGTCGCGTGTGCCCACAGGCTGGCGCGCCGAGGCGTGGCCTGCGGGGCTGACCGGGGCCGACACGCGGAGCGCCCCGACGCCTGTTGTCTTGTCGCGCGCCTATGTAGAGGCGACCCTCGCGCGCTATCTGGCCGTACGCCTGACCGGCTCGTGGGTCGCGTATCAGGGCCAGGGGCTTCGATCGGTGCTTGCGTCGCTGGTCAGCGCGGCAGGGCTGGCAGCGCTCGCTCTGGCTCGGTGCAGCACCCCAAGCGGCGCAGATGGGCCCGGTGACTCTGGCGCCGGCGCGTGGGGGAGGCTGCGGACGGCCGGAGGTCCTGGGCGAGCGGACCTGGTCACCGCGCTGCGGGCCGCCGACTGGCTGCTGCTGCACCTGCTCGATCGCCAGGTGTGGGCTGACTGGTGCAGCGGTGTGGAAACCGACCGCGGCAGCGACCGGCTGGTCACTCTGGTGTGCGCCGTCGACGACGCGCTGGACGGTCTGTACGCGCGGCCGCGCGCAACGCGCTGAGGACACGGTCCGCCTCGGCACGCTCTTCGGCCAAACGGGCGACCTCGGCCGTCACCGCATCGAGGGCGGCCTGGGCGCGATCGGCCGCGCGCGTGGCCTGCTCGAGTTCGCGCGACGCGGCCGCCACGGTGGCCTCGGCCGTCTCGAGCGCGCTGGTCACTGCGTCGTGCCCTCTTCGCACCTCGGTCAATCGGTCGTTGGTCTCCGCCTGTCGTTGCTCCAGGTGCTGCACCAGGGTCTCGGCCGCGACCAGCCGCGGATCCGGCGGCGCCGGGGGCGCGCCGGGCGACGACTCGGGGTCGGCCCGTCGCGCGACCACCTCGAAGCGACGCACCGGTCCGGGTCCAGCGGGCGCGAGCGCCAGGCCGGCAAAGGCACCCAGCCCTGGCA
>JACDAO010000088.1 GCA_013695405.1 Acidobacteriota bacterium
GACGAACAGCGTCCCCCGATTCAGGTCTTCGAGCTGTCCTGAGACACGTTCGCCGGATCGCAGCATCACGGTGACATCGTCTGCAGCGTAGGCGGACAGGGCCGAGGTGGCGCCGATCGTGACCACAAACGCTGAAACGACTGCCATCCTGTTGATAAGGTTGAACTTATCGAACATGTTCCCTCCTGGAATCAATCGCATGTGCAGATTCACCCTTGCAAGGGGTGCGCCAGCACCGCCGCAGGAGAGCGGGACGGAGGGC
Organism: Acidobacteriota bacterium; assembly: GCA_013695405.1. GTDB lineage: Bacteria > Acidobacteriota > Vicinamibacteria > Vicinamibacterales > Vicinamibacteraceae > Luteitalea. The sequence goes on from JACDAO010000088.1 coordinate 263, forward strand.
CCCAAACTAGTCGATCGGACGAAGCGGAATGACGTCGGCCGACGGCCTGGGCATGAGCATGTCGGCGAACTTGACTGGCGGCAGGTCCTGGAACAGCGTGTCCCACTTGACGCGCTCGGAGGCGTTGCTCGCCTGCAGCCAGTGCTTGGTGCTCCGGGCGTCGCCGAAGGTGGCGCGGTCGATGCCGGCCAGGCCGGCCTCGTCGGGCAGTGTCGTGGCGATCGCGGCTCGTACCTCGGAGGCGCTGGCCAGACCGAGGTCGTGTCCGGTGGCGCGGGCCACCGCGAGCACCACGGCGGTGTCGTCGAGGGCCTCACCGGGCGACGGAAAGGCACGCGACGCGAACTGCAGGATGCCCTGGTGGTTGGTGTACGACGCGTCCTTCTCGATGAACGCCGCGCCGGGCAGCACGACGTCGGCCGCGGCGGCCAGGTCCGACATCAGCACGCCCTGGACGACCAGCGTGCCGATCTGTCCGGCCCTGCGCGCGTCGATTACCCACTGAACGTCGCCCAGCGACCTGGCTGGCCCCGGGTCGAACACGTACAGGAGCGTGACCCTACCCGCAGCCGCGGCGGCGCGCAGCGCAGCGTGGTCGGGCACGCCCGCGCCAGCCTCGACCAGGCCGAGCATCCGGGCGCCGGCGACGTTGGGCGCATCGACCGGCGGCACGACGAACGTGGTGCCGGGCGGCTGGGCCTTGGCGCTCGCCGTCCAGCCGACGTCGAACGCGTCACGAGCGGCATCGCCGAGCAGTGCCTGCCCGAAGCGCGCGAAGACGAACAGTTCCTCGTGACTGGCGTGGGCCGAGAGCAGGAACCGGACGTCGGTGCCGGCCGCCTGCAGCAGGTCGCGCAGCCGATCGAGCGCCTGGTTCCAGGTGGCGGTCGCCTGCGCGCCGGACGCGTCGGCCACGATCGGCCGGGTCAACCGCTGATCGCTTTCGATCCAGTGATAGCCGAAGCGGCCGATGTCGCACATCCAGTACTGGTTGACTTCCGGATTGAGGCGAGGGGTGAAGCGCACAAGGTGCGCGCCCTTGGCCCATTCGGGCTTGGCTCGCAGCCACGCCGTGGTGTTGCAGCCCTTCTCGCACGAGGTGCAGATCGTGTCAACCGCGCTCGGGTTATCCCAGGGCCGGGACTTGAAGCGGTAGTCACGGGTGGTGATCGCGCCGACCGGGCAGACGTCCATCAGGTTGCCCGACAGGATCGAGTGGATGCCCTGCTCCTCGAATGTCGCGATCTCGCTCGCGTTGCCGCGCGCGACGACGCCGATCTGGGGGTCGCCGTCGATCTCGCGCATGAACCGGATGCAGCGCGTGCAGAGGATGCAGCGGTTGCGATTCAGCATCAGGGTCGGCCCGAAGTCGACGTCGGCCTTGACGCCTTCGCCGTCGAACACCCGGCGCGGGAACTCGTTGCGGCTGGCGTCGGGACCGAAGGTGTAGGAGAAGTCCTGAAGTGGACACTCGCCGCCCTTGTCGCACACCGGGCAGTCAAGCGGGTGGTTCAGGAGCAGGAACTCGAACACCCCGGCGCGCGCCTTGACCACGTCGGGGGTCTGCGTGTGCACCACCATGCCGTCGGACGCCGTGATTGCGCACGACACCTGCAGCTTGGGCATCTTCTCGATTTTGACCAGGCAGACGCGGCAGTTGCCGTCCATCCCGAGCCCGGGATGGTAGCAGTAGTACGGGACGCCGATGCCTCCCTCGATCGCGGCCTGCAGCACCGTGGTGCCCTTGGCGACGGTGAGCGCACGTCCGTCGATGGTGAGGGTGATTGTGTCCATATGTTCAGTGATTCCGCAGGATCGCCAGGTTCAGGCCGTACGACCCGCCACCGCGGATCATAGCAGAGCGGTGCCGGCGTCGCTGCCGACGTAGCTGCCGGACTTGTCCGGCAGCCTGGCGCGGGACAAGTCCCGCGGCTACGGATCCCGCGCCTACGGATCCGGCGGCTACGGATCCGGCGCCTACGGATTCGGGCGGCGAGATCGTTCGAACCGCGCCAGTGCGCCGAAGTCCTCGTTGAAGCGCAGCTCGCGAACCCGGCCAGTGACCGGCAGCATCACCTCGGTGATCGCGTCACGGGCCACCGCCAGCACCTGCTCGGTGCGGCCGTCGACGTACTGGATCGTGACCGTCAGCGGCACCGGCGCCGGGCGCGCGGCCTGCTCGAGGAGCAGACGCACCGAGCCACTGCCCGGTGCCTGACCGTCCGCGCCCGCCGTAGTCGCCTCGACCACGCTCCAGCTGGTGAGGATGGTCGGGATCTCCGCTTCGTAGACCCAGCGGTCGAAGAACGGCGCCAGCGCCAGCCCGGATTCACGCTCGAACGCCAGGCGGAGCGTATCGGTGCCGACCCGCCGGAACCGGCTCTCGCCGTAGAACCGCTGCAGGCCGCGCGTGAAGGCCTCGTCGCCGACCAGGCGCCGCAGCATGTGCAGAACCAGCGCCCCCTTGTTGTAGACGATCGCCCTGAACACGCGGCTGTCGCTGCGAAGATGGCCGAGGCGGTACCCGAGCCAGATTGGCCCCTGGTCGCTGGCCTCCATGGCCGACCGGTGCATCTGCCGCTGGATGCCGATCACGGTCTCGTGCGATCGCGCCTTGGCGGCATACAACAGCGCGAAGTACTGGGCAAACCCTTCACTGATCCACTGCTCGTGGTAGTTCTCGCCGGCCACCGCCTGACCCCAGAACTGGTGCGCCAGCTCGTGCGCCAGGAAAAACTGGGGGAAGTCGTCGAACGCGACCGGATCGCGCGCCCAGGTGTAGGGCGTACCGGGCAACGGCTGGTGGAGCACCGCGAAGTACGGCGGACTGTGCCCGCCGGGCAGCGGATCCTCGACCACCCCGAGCGTGAACGACGGATACGGCAGGTCGTCGACCAGGTCGGCGTAGAACCGCAGCACCTCACTGGTCGTGTCTGCCAGATCGCGAGCCCGCCCCTGCTGGCGCGGCTGACTCCAGACCTGGACCAGCGCGCTGTCGTAGTAGACGCCGCTGGCCGCGCGCGACAATCGGGTCGGCGAACTGAGCCCGGGCGAATCCGGCGGGGTCCGCGACACTTGGGTCGACGTCACCGGCACGAGGCGGCTGATCAACAGCGACAGGTAACGTACCGGCTGCAGTGCCCGATACGTGAAGGCGCGACGCGGCCGGCTGTCGACCCCGGTCACCGTCTCCGGTGCGTCGCCGAAGCCGCTGCCGAGCACCGCATACTCCGGCGGCACGGTCACCCGGACGCGCGCGGTGGCGTAGGTCGAAACCACCGCCTGCGGATACCAGTGGGAGCGGTTGCTGTAGACGTAGCGGCTCTCCGGCTCGAAGGTCATCTCGCCCTGGATCGGCTGGGTCACGGTCGCCGCTTCCCGGTCGGGCTGCACTGGCGGCAACCGGCCGCCGTACGCCACGCGCAGCCGCATCCGATCGCCCCGCCGGAGCGTGTCGGGCAGGTTGACGACGATGTTGTTCTGGCCACGAACGCGCAGTGCGAGCAGCCGACCGAACTCGTCGGAGGTGACCGCCCGCACCGTCAGCGGTTCGGCCAGCCGCAGTGTGATCGCCCGGGCGGCGGTACCGGTGATCAGCAGGTCGAGGTCGGCGCGGCCTTCGATCCACAGTCGCGATGGGTCGTACGAGACGTCGATGTTGTAGTGCGAAATCGCGTAGTCGAGCTGCCGTTCCTCGTTGTAGTGACGCGATCCGCGCAGCGCGAGATTGCGCGCGGAGGTGTAGACGGACACGTTCTTGCGGCGCCGCCGATCGAACAGCGAGATGTCCTCCGAATCGCCGCCGCTGCGCGCGTAGGTCAGCAGCCCGTGGCGGGCGAGATCCATGTCGACCAGCACGTCGCCAATCGGCGGCAGCAGACTCCATGTCTCGCGGCTCAGATCGTTGAGGTCCAGGCTGAACGACTGCACCACCTGCTCGGCGAACAGCCGTCCGGCCCGTTCCTGCATGCCGCGATCGATCTCCATCGGCTGCAGCGAATCCATCGTCAGCCGCTGGTCGACATCGACCGGGTTGACCCGAAGGAACAGCCTCGAGATCCGGGCCTTGAGCACCTCGTCGCCCGCGAACAGCCGCAACTGTCCCTTTTCGGAGGCCGGCGCGGGCGCGAACGTCACCTCGCCGTCGCCGATGACCACCACCGCGGTCACCAGGCCGTTGACCTCGGCGGTGTAGGCCACGCCCGACGGGATCCGGATACCGAGGTCTTCGGCGGTAATCGCGAGGTCGCGCACCGCGTACTGGCGCGGCGACAGCGCCAGTCGCACCAGGCCGTCGACCAGGCTGAGGCGCCCGGCGGCTCGAATGACGTGACTGGACGCGGTCCCTGCCGTGGGGTCCGGGACCGGCTCGATGTCGAGCCGCCACGTCGAGACCCGCCCATGCGCGGCGGTTTCGACCAGGACGTCGACGATGATGCGAAGGCCGTTGGCAGTGTCAGGCAGCGGCTGCCGGTCGCGTTCCCGCACCACCGCGCGAGTGGTCCGCCCGAAACCGGACTCGACCGCGAGGGCCTCGATGTGTGAGGCGTCGGCGCCGGGCGCGAACAGGCGTTCGACCCCGGCCGGATCGCCAGCGGTCAGGGCCTGCTCGACGCGCTCGAGCACTGTTGCCACCGAGTCGGGGCCCTGCGCCGAGGCAGGGCACACGCACAACAGGGCGCCGACGATGAGGAACCCCGCGCGGTGGCACATGGGGGGATGCCCTCATTCTACGCGCGTGGAGGGGGTGACTCGTCCTCGCCGCGGCGTCGGCAGACCAACACCGTCAGATCGTCGAACAGGCGGGCGTCGTCGGTGTGCGCCGTGACCTCGTCGATGACCCGCCGGGCCACCAGTCCGGCCCGCAGGCCGCCCATCTGGTCGGCAAGCACCCGCAGACCCTCCTCGTCGAACGAGGCACCGGCCGGGGATTCCGCCTCGGTGATCCCGTCGCTGTAGGCCAGCAGGAGATCGCCCGGCGCCAGCGTCAGCAGCGCTTCGGCATAGACCGCCTTGCGCGACAGGCCCAGGGCCATCCCGGTGGGCGCCAGCCACTCGAGCCGACCAGAGGCGCGCCGCACCAGCGGCGGATTCTGCCCGGCGTTGACGTAGCGGACCTGGCCTGAACGCGGGTCGCACAGCGCGATCACCGCCGTGATGAATCGCGAGCGCGGCGCGTGCCGCATCAGTTGCTCGTTGAGCCGGTCGGCCAGCACCGCCGGCTCGAGCGCGTCGTCGAGCAGGGTGCGCGTCATCGCCAGGAACAGCGCCATCAGCAGCGCGGCCGGCGTGCCCTTGCCGGCGACGTCCCCGAGAATCAGCAGGACCTGGCCGTCGGCGCGCGGCAGGATGTCGAAGAAGTCGCCGCCGACGGTGTTGGCCGGCTGGGTCTCGCCGTGCGCCTCCAGGTCACCGACGGTCAGCGTGCCGGCTGGCAGCATCGCGCGCTGGATGTCGCGCGCCACGTTCAGCTCGTGCTTGAGCGTCAGCCGGTCGGCGACCTCGAGCAGCAGCAGCAGGTGGATCAGGCCGAACGCCACCAGCAGCTTGACCAGGCCGTCGTCCCAGTTGTCGTCCTGCGAGGCGAGCCGGATGGTGTCGAACATCCCCACCAGGAAGGCGATGACCGCGCCGGCGTAAATCAGGCGGCGCGCCGCGGTCAGCCGCATCGCGAACGCGACGAAGAACTGCCGCGCGTTGCGGAACGGATGGCGCAGCAACTGGCGCCCGGTGACCTGTTCCTGCTCGGTCCCCTGGGTGAAGAAGGTGACCATCTGCCGCGTGTCGCGCGTGAACACGCGCTGCAGATCGCGGACCGTGAGGTCGCGGGTGTAGACGTCGATGAAGTCGCGCGTGCGATCGCCGAATTTCGGCCTGGTCGTCACGCCAGCAGGGTAGCAGGAAGCCCGGCCTTCGACCGTCGCTCGCTTACGCGATGATCCCCATCTGGCGGCCGACACGGCCGAACGTGTCGAGGGCGAACTGGAGCTCGGCTCTGGTGTGGGCCGCCGAGACGATCGTCCGGACCCTGGCGCGATCCTTCTTCACGGTCGGGAACGCGATGCCCTGGGCGAAGACCCCGGCGGCGAACAGCTGGTCGGAGAACTGCATGGCGCGCGCGCCGTCGCCGACGATCACCGGGGTGATCGGGCTGGCGCTGGCGCCGGTGTCGAAGCCATGGGCGGTCAGGCCGGCCTTGAAGAAGCGGGTGTTCTCCCACAGCCGCTCAATCAGCGCCGGTTCCTCGAGCAGCAGGTCGAGCGCGGCCAGGCAGCTGGCGGTCACCGATGGCGGGTGCGAGGTCGAGAACAGGAACGGCCGCGCCCGGTGATACAGGAACTCGATCAGCGCGCGGCTGCCGGCCACGTAGCCGCCGACCGCGCCGAACGCCTTCGAGAGGGTGCCGACCTG
>JACDAO010000095.1 GCA_013695405.1 Acidobacteriota bacterium
CAGCCAGCGCCTGCGGGTCGACGGTGATCGTGCTGTCGAGCCCCAGCGAGCGCGCCAGCGCCTCCTGCATCGCCCCAGCGCTGGCGAAGCGGCGCGGCGCCTCGGGGTGCGCGGCCCGCTCGACCACGCGGCCGAAGTCGTCGGCGACATCGGGCCGGGCGTCGTGCAGCCGTAGCCTTCGTCCGTCGCGATGCGCGAGGCGCAGGTCGTCGAGCGACGAAGCATTGACCGGGTACTGTGAGGTGACCAGGTGGAACAGCAGGACGCCGAGGCCATAGATGTCCGACTGGATGGTGGCTTCGCCGCCGCGCAACAGCTCCGGCGCCAGATACAGCGGCGTGCCCGTCAGCCGCCCGCTCGGCGCCGCGCCGGCCGCCTGGACGAACTGCCCGGCGCCGAAATCCATCAGCACCAGGCGGCCACCTTCCTCGCGCATCACGTTCTGGGCCTTGATGTGGCGGTGCACCAGCCCGGCCTTGTGGACCGAGGCCAGCGCACGACAGAGTTCCTGGCCGATCAGCGCCGCTTCCCGCGCGCCGAACGCCCCGGTCGATCGCAGCAGCTGCTCGAGCGTGCGGCCGCGGATGTACTCCATCCACAGGCCGACCTGACCGTCGCGATCCTCGGCCCCGAAGACGGTGACGACGTTGCGGTGGCGCACCCGGGCGAGGATGCGACCCTCGTGCAGGATTTTCTCGGTCAGCTCGCTGGTCTGCCGGCCCTTTCGGAGCAGCTTGAGTGCGACGTCGCGATCCAGCCGGGTGTCGCGGGCGCGGTAGACGTTGCCGAACGAGCCCTGCCCGATCTGTTCGATCAGCTCGAGGTGACCCCAGCGATCGAGTGGCTGTCCGGACGGCCGAGGGAGCACCCCTTCCTCGACCGTCGGCGCGTCGCTGTCGGTGAGCGACGGCCCGATCCGGCCAACGACCCGGCCGCGCGAGCTGCGCGTGCGATTCGACGGGCGCTGGGCGCCCGGGGCCGGCGTCGACAGCTCCTCGCTGCGATGCAGCTGCGCCAGCCCAGCCAGGACCCGCAGTTCCTGGAGCAGTTGCTTGTCGTCCTCGTCGGCGACCGCATTCTCGAGATCGTTCCAGTCGATGTCGACCGTGCCGTCTGCAACCGACGCGGCCAACTCCAGCAGGCGTGAGCGCTGCACACCCATCACGAGCCCTTCCTGGTCTCCGGCCACTGACCCCACCCTCTGGTGGCATTGCGGCCCCATGGGCGGCCGAACGAGACGAACGCCGTGCGCTCGGACCGGCGGTGCGGGAGGGCACCCGAGGACCGCGGCCGCTGGCCTGCCGTGCGGCGGCGATCCAAGCAGTCAAACGTTGAACTACGGGCGAACGAACTCGGCCCTGCTATCCGAGCAGTTGACTTTTGATGGCAAGGGTCCACGTTCTGAATAGTCAAAACGATGTGCCGTCTGCACAGTACAGTTCCGAACACCCCCTCGCCACCGCCTGCGGCCGCGCTGGCGGTCGGGCCGCGGCCCCCGTCCGAGGTTTTGTGCTCGCGAGCGCTAGTGTACGGGTTCGAGTCGCGCAGCGCCCTCTGCCTCGGCGCTCCGTGCGGGTGGCGCTCGTCGACGCCGTCGCGGCGGGTGGCGCGATGACGGCGATGACGTGGTGGCTGCTGACAGCGGTGGCGCTGGTCGTGGTGGCCGCGTGACCGGCGGCCTCGCCGCGGCCGAGCGCGGCCGCTACCACGGGAGGTGCCACGCGTCCTGAGTCCCGCGCGCGCCGCACGAGTCCGGCGCCTACATCCGTGGGCCCCACTCGTAGACGAACACCCGTGACGGGTCGTCTTCGGGCATCAGCAACAGTTGCCGGCCCGACAGCGCCAGCCCTTCCTGCGTGAGCACCACGCCCCGGTCGGTTCGCCCTACCACGATCCGTTCCAGAAGATCGAGGGACGGCCAGGCCAGCGTGTCAATCACCCCCTGATCGCCGAGCAGTCCGCCGGCGACCATCGCATCGCCGCTCCACGCCAGATCCTGGTAGCGCGCCGCGCCCGGGTGAACGACAGCCTGCGTCTGCCGGCCCTCGAAGGTCCACTCGTAGAAGGTCCGGGCGTCCCAGTTGCAGCCAATCAGTGCGCCCGAGGTGGCGACCACCGCGCCGATGTGGTCGGCGACCGGGAACGAGGTCCGGAGCGCCAGGGTCTTGACGTCGCGGGACTGGACCACGCTGGTCGACTGCGCACGATACTCCGCGACCGGCAGCCACAGCGCG
>JACDAO010000097.1 GCA_013695405.1 Acidobacteriota bacterium
ACAGGAGAGGTTCCGCGCCGCGTGGCTCTCGTCGATGGTGCGGTGACGCGTCGCGCGCGTCACCAGCCCACGGCTTGCCCGTCCTTGCGGTGATCGGAGCCGGCGCGGTACACGCCGTTGACCGGGCGGCCTTCCGCCGTTGACTGGCGATTGAAGGTGGGCGGCGGCAGCGTCGGGTCGCGTGCGAACAGGATGCCCTGATACCCGCCGACGGCGACGCCGGTCGTGCGCTCCACGACGTGTCCCCTGCGCTGCAGATCGGCGCCGACCAGGTCGGACAGCGCCGGCTCGAGGCTCAGGGTGTTGGACGCCTGGGCGTGGGTAAATCGCGCGGCATCGGTGGTCATCTGCACGTTCATCCCGTGATCGATCATGTTCACCATGTGCTGGGCGTGCGTCTCGGGCTGCACGCTCCCGCCCATGTTGCCAAACGCCAGCAGCGGCTCGCCCGCCTTCATCACGAACCCGGCGATGATGCTGTGGAAGGGGCGCTTGCGCGGCGCGACCACGTTGGGACTTGTCTGGTCCAGGGAGAAGGCCGCGCCGCGGTTGTGGAGCACGAAGCCATAGGGCGCGACGGTGGCGCGGCTGCCATAGACGCTGAACACGCTGTGCACCAGCGACACCATGTTGCCCCAGCGATCGGCCGCCGCCAGGTAGATGGTGCCCCCATCCGCGCCCGGGTCCGTGCCGACTGTCGCGGCGCGATTCAGGTCGATGCGGCTGCACAGCTCGGCGGCGTGGGCCTTGGACAACAGGCGGGCGACCGGGATGTCCGAGAACGCCGGGTCGCCGTTGTGCGCGTACAGGTCGGCGTAGGCCAGCTTCTTCGCTTCGACCATCACGTGCCAGTACGTCGGGTTGGACGGTCCGAGTTCGGCCAGGCTCACGCCGAGCATCGGTGCGCAGACCTCGAGGATGTTCAGCATCTCGAGGGCCGCGAGTCCCTGCCCGGGCGGCGGCAGCTGGAAGACGTCGTACCCGTGGTAGCTGGTCGAGATGGGCTCGGTCCATTCGGACCGGTACTCGGCCAGGTCGCTCGCGCTCATGACGCCTCCGCCGGCGCGGACCTTGGCGACGATCGCCGACGCGATGGCGCCGCGATAGAAGCCGTCCCGGCCCTCCTTCTGGATCAGGCGCAAGGCCTTCGCCAGCCCCGGGTTGCGGACGATGCGATAGAGATCGGGCGCACGTCCATCCTGGAGAAACGTCGCGGCCGAATCGGGATCGGCGGCCAGTTGCGGCAAGGTCCGCAACAGGTCGGCGTGTCGGCGCTCGGCCTGCCCCCATCCCTCGTCGGCGAGCCGGGCCGCCCGCTCGAACGTCTCCGCGAACGTCCGCGTGCCAAAGCGCGTCAGCAGCGCGTCGTAGCCGGACACCGCTCCCGGCACGGTCGCCGCGTTGACGCCGCTGCTCGGGACCGACGTGACCCGAAGCGTGTCGGCGAAGAACTGCGGCGTCCACCCCGCCGGCGCCCAGCCGGCGGAGTTCAACGCGTACAGCTTGCGCTCGCGAGCGACGTACACGAGCGCGAAGAGGTCGCCACCGATGCCCGTATCGTTCTGCGAGGTGACGTCGAGCACCGCGCCAGCGGCCACGGCTGCGTCGATCGCGTTGCCACCCTGACGCAGGATCTCGAGCCCGGCCTGCGCCGCCAGGGGATCGCTCGTCGCCACCATGCCATGGCGCGCGAGGACCTCGGACCGTCCCTGCGCCAGCCAGCCTTGCGCGCGGCTCCCCGGCACGGCCTTCACCGTGCTCCCTGGCTGCGGCACCGCGGCGGTGGGCGTGCCGAACGGCGTCGGCGACTGCGCTCTCCCGGTCGCGTACCAGGCGCCCACCGCCAGCAAGACCATGCCGACAGCGACTCGTCGGGAGGGACCGGACCACACGCGACCCACAGCGTTCTACTCCTCCCCCATGAACGGATACCGGTAGTCCTTGGGGGGCGAGAACGTCTCCTTGACCGAACGCGCACTCACCCAGCGCAGCAGATTGAGCTTGCTGCCCGCCTTGTCGTTGGTCCCCGAACCGCGCGCACCGCCGAACGGCTGCTGTCCGACCACCGCCCCGGTGCACTTGTCGTTGACATAGAAGTTGCCGGCCGCGTGGCGCAGCCAGGTGTGTGCCAGGCGGATCGCCTGCCGGTCGGTGGCGAAGATCGCACCGGTCAGAGCATAGGGAGAGGTCCGGTCGACGATCCGCATCGTCTCCACGTACTGATCGTCCGGGTAGACGTAGGCCGTGACGACCGGGCCGAAGATCTCCTCGCAGAGCAGCCGGTACGACGGGTCGTCGGTCTGCACCAGGGTCGGGTCGACGAAGTACCCGTCATCGCCACGCGTGTTGCCGCCGGCGACGACGGTCGCGTTGGCCCGGGCGTCGTCGAGGTAGCCGGTGATCCTGTCGAACGACTTGCGGTCGATGACCGCACCCATGAAATTGCGGAAGTCGCGGACGTCGCCGACGCGGATGTCCTCGATCATCGCGATCATGCGATCACGGACGCCTGCCCACAACGACTGCGGGATGTAGATGCGGCTGCAGGCGGAGCATTTCTGCCCCTGGTACTCGAACGCGCCGCGCACGACAGCCACCGCCAACGCCTCCACGTCCGCCGACGGATGCGCCATGATGAAGTCCTTGCCACCGGTCTCGCCGACGATCCGCGGGTACGAGCGATACCCGGCCATGCTGCCGCCGATCGTCTTCCACATCTGGTTGAAGACGGTGGTGCTGCCGGTGAAGTGGACGCCACCGAGGTCCTGGTGCGCGAGCAGGGCCTCGGAGATCGCGACCGGGTCGCCGGGAATGAAGTTGATCACGCCTGGCGGCAGGCCCGCGGCCTCCAGTAGCTTCATCACGTAGTAGTTGCTGAGTATCGCCGTCGACGACGGCTTCCACAGGACACTGTTGCCCATCAGCGCCGGCGCGCCCGACAAGTTGCCGCCGATCGCGGTGAAGTTGAACGGGCTGACCGCGTAGACGAAGCCCTCCAGCGGCCGGTAGTCGGTCTGGTTCCAGACGCCTTTGTCGTTGATCGGCTGCTCGCCGTAAAGATCCTCGGCGTAGCCACAGTTGAAGCGGAAGAAGTCGATCAGCTCGCACGCCGCATCAATCTCCGACTGGTAAGCGGTCTTGCTCTGGCCGAGCATCGTGGCGGCATTGACGGTATCGCGCCAGGTCGTGGCCAGCAGTTCGGCGGCTCGCAGGAAGACCGCCGCGCGGTCCTCCCACGCCCAGCTGCCCCAGTCCTGTCGCGCCGCGGCGGACGCGACGATGGCTTCCTGCACCAGCTCCGGCGTCGCCTTGTGCCAGGTGCCGAGCACGTGACCGTGCGCGTGCGGCATCACGACCGGCGCGGTGTCGCCGGTGCGGTGCTCGCGCCCGTCGACGATCACCGGGATGTCGATCTGCTCGCCAGCCATGGTCGCCAGGCGCGCCTTGAGCGAGGCGCGCTCGGGCGTACCCGGAGCGTAGCTGCGAATCGGCTCGTTGACCGGCGGGGGTACCCGGCGGCGGGCCGACAGACTGGCGATCGCGAGGTCAGGGAGGGGAGGCGTGGCCATGGCCGGCCAGTGTAGATCGCCGGTGCGTCACCACCAACGCGGCGTCCGGATGCCGCGTATTGCACTTGCTCCGGACGATGGCGATGGCTATTCTCCCGACATCGCGTTCCCCCGTCCGGTTTTTTTGAAAGGACAGCCCTGATGAGCAGCACCTTCCCCACGTCGCGACGATCGGTCGTCGCCTCGGTCGTCACGGCGGTCGGCGCCATCACGGCCGGTCTGTTCGGCACCGTCCGCGCCGCCGCGCCCGCCATCCGCACCATCCCTGAACAGGCGCAGGACGCGGCGCCGAAGCCGCCGCTGTTTTCTGGCGCCAAGGTGCACAACGGTCTGGTCTACATCGCGGGCAAGGGCGAGCACGGTCCTGGTGACATCACGGTGCACACCACCGCCGTCCTCAACAAGGTCGAGGAGGAACTCAAGAAGGCCGGCTCCTCGATGGACAAGGTCCTGAAGGTCAACGTCTACCTGCACGACCTCAAGGACTACGACGCCATGAACGAGGCCTACCGCGGCCGGTTCGGCGCCAACCCGCCGGTCCGGACGACGATCGCGACCTACGGCGGCGTGCCGGGTGGATCGCTGGTCGAGATCGACTGCATCGCCGCGATCTAGGCAGCGGCGATCGCGCAGCGCGATCTGGGTGCGACCGGCGCAGACCGCGTCAGTGGCCGCGGGTGCGGTCCCAGCGCGGATCGCCGCCGCGGGCTCCGGCCGGCAGCGTCTCCCACGGGTCGGCAATCAGGCCGTTGAGGTCGTACACGACCTTGCCGTCGCGCACCGTCACCTCGCACGCCAGCCGGCGATCACTGGCGAGGCGCCCGCCCACCGGGTCGGCGAAGCCGAAGCTGCCCTTCTCCAGGCGCAGCACGGCGAGGTCGGCCGGGGCGCCGGCCGAGAGGTGCCCGAGCTCCTCGTGGTGGATCTGCCGGGCCGGGTTCCAGGTCGACATCCGGATCACGTCGGCCAGCGGCACACCCATCGCCAGGAACTTGCCCATCACGTCGACCATGCTCTTCATCGCCGAGTTCATGCTGCTGGTATGCAGGTCGGTGGAGATCGAGTCGGGCAGGAAGCCGGCCTTGACCAGCGGCACCGCGGTGGCGTACCGGAAGCTTGCGCCGCCGTGTCCGACGTCGAAGACCACCCCGCGCTGGCGACCCTCGATCATCGCTGCGCTGGGGCCGAGCGTCGCCGGGTCCTGCTCGCCGCGCACGCCGCCGTACATGTGGGTGTAGATGTCGCCGGCGCGAAAATACCGGGTGAACAGCTCGATCAGGGTGCGGCCAGCGCGCACGTTGCCGCCAAAGTCGACCATCACCGGCAGGCCGGTCGCGCGCCCGACCTCGGCGGCGCGCTGGTACGGCGTCCACTCGGCGCCGTTGAAGTGCGCGCTTTTGATGCCCACCACCACGCCCTTGTACTTGAGCGCCATCGCGGTGGTCGCCGCGGCGTCCATGTCATCGACGGCCTGCTCGATGCCCCCCGAGCCCATGCCGTTGCCGACGATGTTGAGCAGGGCGGTGACGCGTGTCTTCGAATGGTCGATGATGCGGCTCTTGAAGCTCTCGAAGTTGCGCCAGCCAGAGGTACCGGCGTCGGTGACGGTGGTGACGCAACTGCGCAGCGTGAAGCCGTCCGGGTAGACGCTCCAGTCGCCGCCAGCGTAGTCGCCGATCTTCTCGCCCGGAAACACGTGCACGTGGATGTCGACCAGGCCAGGCGTGACGTGCAGGCCGGTGGCGTCAATCGACTTGAGTGCACGGCTGGCAGCAATCGAAGGCGCCACCGAGGCGATACGGCCGTCCTTGATCGCCACGTCGCGGACCGCGTCGACGCCGTTCCTGGGGTCGACGACCTGGCCGCCCTTGATGAGCAGGTCGTATTCGGGTGCCGGCGTCTGGCCGCCGACGGCGCCAGCCGACAGGACCAGCGACAGCGCGATCACAGGAGTACGTTTCATCGACTCACCTCGCGATGCGCCGCTGCGACGTCAGCTCTTCTTCTCGAGCACTTCCTTGAGCCGTTTGGCGACCACCTCCGCTTCGCCCGGCCGCATCATCCAGACGCCAATCAGCAGTTCGTCGCCGGGACGCACGCCAATCGACGGGGTGCCCTCGCGCAGCATCCGCGACAGGTCGGTGGGCGTGACCCCGCGCGCGGCGGCGTCCCACTTCACCCGCACGTGCGGCACGTGGTTGGCGACTTCCGGCACGAAGATCTCGGCGGTCACGCCAGGCACGGTGGTCACGGCCTGCCGGATGGTCTCGGCGCGGGTCTGGAAGTCCTGCATCTCCTTGGCGTGGTCCCTGGCGAGGTAGGTCTCGAGCGCGACCAGCATCGCCAGCATCTCCTCCTTGTTGACCTTCATGCCGCGGCCGATGGAGTCGCCGTTCGGCGCGGCGTTCATCCGCGCCGCGGCGACGAGATCCTTGCGGCCCACCAGCAGGCCGGCACTCTGTGGCCCACGCAGACCCTTGCCGCCGGAGAACGCCACCAGGTCGAAGCCCATGGCGGTGTACTTCCAGAGGTTCTCGACCGGCGGGACGTCGGCGGCGCAGTCGTTGAGGGTCGGGATGCCGTGCTTCTTGCCGAGCCGCACGAACTCCTCGTCGCGAATCTTTCCCTCGCTGTTGTTGTTGTTGTAGAAGAGCATCATCGCGGTGTGCCAGGTGAGCGCGCGCTCGAGTTCATCGGCGGTCTCGACCTCGATGAGTCGCACGCCGCAGTTGCGGACCGCATGGTCGTAGCCGAAGCGGTGCGCCTTCTGGATGATCACCTCGGTCTTCATGTCGACCAGGTTCGGCAGATGGACGACCTTCTGCCGGTCGGTGCCGGTGAGCACACCCGCCGTGCCGAGCGTCATCGCCGCCGCCGCGCCAGAGGTCACCATCGCCGCCTCGGCCTTCACCAGCGTGGCAATCCGTTCGCCGATTCTGTCGTGCAGGTCGTTGAGCGGCACGAAGTGCTGCGCGGCGTATTCCCAGGCTGCGCGCACCTCCTCAGGCATGAGCGACGCGGTCATGTCGGTGTAGGTGCCGGCGGCGTTGATGAACGGCTTGATTCCCAGGTCGCCGAAGTAGTCGCGTGACGCCGCCTGCACGGGCGCGGTGCCCGCTACGGCGGCCGTCCCGACCAGTCCGCCAATCAGCGGCACCCCGGATAGCGTTTCGAGAAAGTCTCTACGACTCCACATCAGCGTTGTCTCCCTATCTGGCCGCGACCAACGCGACCTGTATGCGGGCGGTGCCGGCCGAACGGACCCTGACCACGGTGCGCGCCGGCTGACTCGGGAACAGTTCCCGGAAGAGCGTGTCGACACCGCCGAGGTCGGCCAGGTCGGCGAGGTACACATGGACGTCCGCGACGTCGTCCCAGTGCAGCCCGCCGTCCGCGACGGCGCGCCGCAGCCGCGCGGCCACCGCGCGGAACTGCGCGGCGACGTCGGCACCAGCCTCCGGCGCGGACACCACGGGCACGTGCAGGCGCCGTCGATCAGGCTGGCGCCGCGCCACCACCGTCAGCTCCGCCTTGATGGCGCCGGGCAGTCGCGGCACGAACAGGACGCCGGTCGGCGGGACCGGCGTGGCTGCGAAGGGCCTGGCCAACGCGCCGGCGAAGCCGCTTATCTCGTCAGAACGGGTAATCCACGCCGTCGTCGATGCAATCTGACCGAATCCGACCCCGGCCGCGGTCAGCGTGGTCCCGATGTTAGCCAATGTCTGGGTGACCTGCTCGTCGAGCACGTCGCTGATGCGTCGATCCGCAGGCTGCTGCCCGCCCATGCCCGAGAGGTACAACGTGTTCCCGGCCCAGACCGCTGCCGAGTACGGTCCGAGCGGTGCCGGCAAGGAGCCCGCGGCCGGCCGCACCACGGCGATGCCGTCGAGCGCCGCATGCGCGACACAGGCGATCTGCACAGCCGCGTCCGACGGCAGGCCAGCGGCCTCCACCGTGGTGCGGGCCGGGACCCGGTCGGTGAACACGCTGGCGTAGACCTGGTTCATGCCGGCGTAGTCGTCCATGCTGGACAGGTAGACGTGGCACTTGACCAGGTGCTGGTATCCGAGACCGTCGGCCTTCAGGATCTCGCCGATGTTCGCGAGCGCCTGACGCGTCTGCGCGGCGATGCCGTCGGGTTGCGCGGCGGTCGTCGGGTGCCGTCCGATCTGGCCCGACAGGAACAGCGCGTCGCCGACCCGCACCGCCGGCGCGTAGGGGCGACCACCGGGAAAGGTGGTGGGACGAACCAGCCGCCGCTGCGCCGTGCCGGGCGCGGGTCGGCTGACTGGCTGGTTTGGCGTGGGCGTCGCCGGTGCGGGCGACTGCGCGATTGAATCCAGCGCAGAGCCGACGACGATCAGTGCGGCCACCATCCCTGCGGCGATGACGCGCCTCGTGCCCGCTGATCGCATCGTCACTTGGCTCGCGCGACGCGCACGCTCATGGGCCGGCAGAGTCGGCACGTCAGTCAGCGTCGCTGCCGCGTCGCGGGACGCGACGCGTCCGGGTGGACCACCGGCATGTCGCTCCACAGCCGCTGTGAGCGGCCGTTCAGATCCCACACCACCTGCCCCGCCTTGACGGTGAGCTCGCACTCCAGCTTCCGGGTGCCTGGCATCCGTCCGGCTTCGCTGTCGATGAAGCCGAACTCGCCCGTGCGCACGGCGAGCACCGCGACGTCGGCTTCGGCGCCGACGCCGAGATGCCCGAGATCCTCCCGCTTGATGATCGCCGCGGCGCGGGCCGTGTTGGCGCGAATCACGTCCGGCAGCGGCATCCCGAGATTGAGCAGCTTGGACATCACGTTGAGGATGTCCTTCATGCCGGCGTTCATGCTGCCGGTGTGCAGGTCGGTGCTGATCACGTCGGGGAAGAACCCCTGTTTGGTGGCCGGCACCGCCTGACGCCACACGAAGCTGCCACCGCCGTGGCCGACGTCGAAGATCACGCCCCGCGCGCGCGCTGCCCGGACGTACGGCCGCAACTGCCCCTGCTCGTCGACGATCGGCGTCCGGCCCCGCACGTGCGCGTACATGTGCGTGAGGATGTCGCCAGGCCGCAGATACTTCATCAGCAGGTCCTCCATCGACTGCGGCGGCGTGTTGCCGCCGAAGTCGATCATCACCGGGACATCCGCCATCTGCCCGGCCTCGACCGCACGGGTCACGGGTTCCCACTGCGGCCCCTGGAAGTGCGCGACCTTGATGCCGACGATGGTGTCCTTGTGCTGCAGGATCCGCTGCGCGGTCAGGCGCGCATCCATGTCGGCGATGTCCTGCTCCAGGGGGCCGCCCTTCATCCCGTGCCCGACGATGTTCAGGAACGACAGCACGCGGGTCCGTGCCCGGTCGACGATCTGTGCCTTGAACTGCGTGAAGTTGCGCCAGCCGGCGCCGCCAACGTCGACCAGGGTGGTCTGCCCGCTGCGGAAGGAATGGCTGTCGGCCGGCACGGCGGTGTCACCGTTGCTCAGGTACGAGTCCGGCGCGGTGCCGAAGAAGACGTGCGCGTGCAGGTCGATCAGGCCAGGCACGACATACAGACCGGTGGCCTCGGCGACGCGCGACGCCCTGGCC
>JACDAO010000113.1 GCA_013695405.1 Acidobacteriota bacterium
GTCATTGCCACCGGCGTCGCCGCAGGTCAGGCTCGTGACGCCGGTCACGCCTACGCCACCGAACTCAAGGTGCTGGCACTGCACGGACTGCTGCACCTGCTCGGCTACGACCACGAGGCCGACGGCGGCGAGATGGCCCGCGCCGAAGGTCGCCTGCGCCGCAAGGGCGGCCTGCCGCGCGGGCTGATCGAGCGGGCCGCGGCGCCATGATCCCGCTGGCCGTCTTCCTGCTGGCATGCGCCGCGATTTACCTCGGGACGATCCTGGCGGCCTTCAGCGCGCTGATGCGGTTTTCGCTGCGGATGCTCGCCGAGAGCCACTCCGGGCCGCGCGACCTGCTGACCGGGTTCCTCGAGGATCCGCCGGCGCTGTTCTTCCCGGCGCGCGTGCTGCTCGGCATCGTCACCGTGCTGGTCGCGGTGCTGCTGGCGCAGGTGCTCGGCGTCGGACGGACGCCGCAGGGGATCTGGATCTTCCTGGTGTCGCTGATCGCCTTCGTGTTCCTGTGCTTCCTGCTGGTGCCGCAGGTGCTGGTGCGCACGCAGCCGCAGACGGTGCTCGAAGTGCTGCTGCCGTCGTTCGTCGTGGTGGCGCGCGCGTTCGCACCGCTGACGCGGATGGTCGCCGGCAGCAACGGCGCCGACCGCCGCGACGGCGACGAACAGCAGACCGAGGACGTCAGCACCGCCACGCCGGCCGACAGCACCGAACCGGACGAGGAGCCGGAGGATGACGCCCGCGAGCTGTTCCGATCACTGGTCGAATTCCAGGATCGCCTGGTGCGCGAGGTGATGACGCCGCGACCGGACATCGTCGGCATCCGCGTCGGCGCGACGCTCGGCGCGCTCAGGGCCAGGCTGCGCGAGTCGGAGTACTCGCGGTTGCTGGTCTACCGCGACAGCCTCGACGACGTCGCGGGCTTCGTCCACATGAAGGACGTCTTCCTCAAGGGCGACGGCCGTGCCGACGACGACACGTTCGAGGCGCTGGTACGCCCGGCGCACGTGGTCCCCGAGACCAAGCGGGTGCCGGCGCTGCTCAAGGAGTTCCAGCGCAACCAGACCCAGGCGGCGCTGGTGGTCGACGAATACGGCGGCACCGCCGGTATGGTCACGGTCGAGGATCTGCTCGAAGAACTGGTCGGCGAGATTCGCGACGAGTACGACGTCGAGGCCGATCCGATCGTCGAGGAGCCCGACGACACCTGGGTGTTCAGCGCCAAGGTCGACATCGACGAGTTGACCGAGCGGCTCGGGGTCGAGATCGAGCGGGAAGGCTTCGAGACGATTGGTGGGTACCTGATGAGCCGGATCGGCCGGGTCCCGGCGATTGGCGAGCACGTCAGCGAAGACGGGCTGGACATCGAGGTGCTCGAGGCGGAGCGCCGGCGCATCCTCAAGGTCCGCGTCAAGCGGTTGCTGGTGGTCGGCGAGGACTAGGCATGCGATCCGGATTCGTCGCGCTGCTCGGGCGGCCCAACGCCGGCAAGTCGACGCTGCTCAACCGCATGGTCGGTGCGCACCTGGCGATCGTCTCGAACAAGCCGCAGACCACACGCACCCGGATTCTCGGCGCCCGCAACGTGCCCGAGGGGCAGCTGCTGTTCCTGGACACGCCGGGCGTGCACCGGCCGCTGCACCGCATGAACGTCCGGATGGTCGACGCGGCGATCGCGGCGGCGCGTGAGGCCGACGTGGTGGCGCTGGTGGTCGACGCCTCCGAGAGCACCGGCCGCGGCACCGAGTACCTGATCGGGTTGCTGTCACAGCTCCATGCCCCGGTGGTGCTGGTGCTGAACAAGATCGACCGGATGAAGAAGCACGTGCTGCTGCCGGTGGTCGAGTGGTTCAGCCGTCAGCACGCCTTTGCCGACATCGTCCCGGTGTCGGCTGCCACCGGAGACAACGTCGATCGGCTCGAGCAGGTGCTGCTGTCGCACCTGCCCGAGGGCCCGCCGCTGTATCCGGACGACTACCTGACCGACCAGCCCGCCCGGGTCCTGGCCGCCGAGATGGTCCGCGAGCAGGTGCTGGCCCTGACCCGGGCCGAACTGCCGTTCTCCACCGCGGTGACCGTGGACCGCTACGAAGAGCCGCAGGACGAGGACGCGCCGCTGGTGATCTACTGCTCGATCCTGGTCGAGGAGCCGTCCCAGAAGCCGATCATCCTCGGCCACGGCGGCGCGATGATCAAGGCAATCGGCACCGCCGCGCGCACCCGGATCGAGGCGTTCTTCGAGCGCCGGGTCTACCTCGATCTGCACGTCAAGGTGCGTGGGGACTGGCGCGAGAACGACCGGATGCTCGACGACCTCGGGCTCCCGAAGCGCAAGGGTTCGTAGCCGTCGGACCTGTCCGACGGTGACCGCGGTGCGCCGGACAAGTCCGGCGCCTACGCCCGGCCATGGTCTGGCGCCTACGCCCGGCCATGGTCCGGCGCCTACCAGGTGGGAGTTCGGCGCCTCCTTCCGCATGCTATGTTCAGCAGTCCTGCGTAGGCCGCGACGTCGTGGTGACGTCGCCCGGTCGCGCCCCAGCCGCCATGCCGCAGCGCAAACTCGACGTCGTGCTGGCTTCGGTCAAGCGGCTTATCCGCGTCGGCGCCAACGCCAATCTGCTGAATCTGCTGCAGAAGCAGCATCCGGCCGACCTGGCCGAGGTGTTCGGCGAGCTGCCCGATCGCGAGCGCCAGACCGCGTTCAACGTGCTGGTCGAGCGTCATCCGCGGCACGCGATGGAGGCGCTCAGCGAGCTCGGGCCGCAGGTTGGCGCGGCGCTGCTCGAGGACCGCTCGCCTGAGGAGATCGCGCGCTTCGTCCAGGAACTCGAGTCCGACGACGCGGCGGCCATCATCGAGGCGCTGCCCGAGGACCTGTCGAGCAGCGTGCTCGACCTGATGCGCGGCAAGCAGGACACCGAAGTCGAGAACCTGCTCGAGTTCCCCGAGTACACCGCCGGGCGCATCATGAACCCCAACGTCTTCGCCCTGGCCGAAGACCTGACGGTGGGCGAGGCGGTCACCGAGCTGCAGTCGGCGCGCGACGTCGAGATGGTTTTCTACCTGTACACGGTGGACGACCGTCGGCACCTGGTGGGCGTGACCTCGCTGCGGCGGCTGCTGCTGGTGGCGCCCGAGACCCCGCTCAAGCGGATCGCCGACGGCGAAGTGCTCAGCGTCCGCGTCGACACCGATCAGGAGGAGGTGGCGCGGCAGGTCGCGTCGTACAACCTGCTGGCGATCCCGGTGGTCGACCTGTCCAACAAGCTGGTCGGCGTGATCACGGTCGACGACGTGATCGACGTCATCAAGGACGAGGCCACCGAGGACATCTACCGGCTGGCCGGCATCTCGAGCGACGACAGCGTGTTCGCCCCGGCCTCGAGTTCGCTGCGCAAGCGGCTGCCGTGGCTGTACGTCAACCTGGTCACGGCCTTTCTGGCCGCGGCGGTGGTCAAGGTGTTCGAGAGCACCATCAGTCAGGCGACCGCGCTGGCCGTGTTCATGCCGGTGGTCGCCGGAATGGGCGGCAACGCCGGCACCCAGACGCTGACCGTGATCGTCCGCGGTATCGCCCTCGGCGAACTCAGCTTTGTCAACTCACGCAAGGCGCTCGTCAAGGAGGCGCTGGTTGGCCTCGGCAACGGCTTCGGCCTCGGGGTGGTCGCCGCGGCGGCCGCCTGGATCATCCAGGGCGACTTCTGGCTCGGGCTGATTCTCGGCCTGGCGATGGTCATCAACATGTTCGTCGCGGCGACCGCGGGCACGCTGGTGCCGCTCGGGCTGCGGGCGCTCAAGATCGACCCGGCGCTGGCCTCCTCGGTGTTCATCACCACACTGACTGACGTCTTCGGGTTCCTGGCCTTCCTCGGACTGGGCACGGTGTTCCTGAAGTATCTCGTCAGGGCAGGGTAGAATACCGGATTGGCCGGATGCCGCTGTTCACTGGCGAGGCGCTCGTGCTCCGCACCTATCGGCTCGGCGACGC
Source organism: Acidobacteriota bacterium (assembly GCA_013695405.1). Taxonomy (GTDB): domain Bacteria; phylum Acidobacteriota; class Vicinamibacteria; order Vicinamibacterales; family Vicinamibacteraceae; genus Luteitalea. Next base: position 3,986 of record JACDAO010000113.1, read on the forward strand.
CGATCGGCTTGTGGTGATGCTGACGCGCGAGCGGGGCAAGAAACGCGGTGTGGCCCGCGGGGCGGTGCGGTCGCGGCGGCGGTTCGGCGGTGCGCTGGAACCGTTCACGCACGTCAAGGTGGCGTACCAGGAGCGGGAACAGCGCGACCTGGTTCGGCTCGACTACGCCGACACGCTGCGGTCGCCGATGGCCGCCGGCGGCGATGGCTGCGCGTACGCCAGCTACTTCGCCGATCTGCTGGACGAGTGGGCGCCCGAGAACGATCCCCAGGAACGGCTCTATCGGCTCGGGGTCGCGGTGCTCGAGGCGATGGCGGTGGGCGTCGATCCGGTGCGGCTGGCACGCTACTTCGAGTACTGGCTGTTGCGGCTGCAGGGCGTGTACCCGTCGATTCAGGCGTGCCCGCGCTGCGCGACGCCCCTGGCGGCCGGAGCGGTGCTCGAGCCGCGCTCGCACTGGTTCCTGTGCCGCCACTGCGCGGCGCGCGAACAGGGCGTGCTGATGCCGCCGGCCGCACTGCGGTTTCTGGCCGAGGCCGGACAGGTCGCCCCGGGTGCCCTGGGCGGCGTGGACGTTCCCGGTGATGCGCTGGAGCAGCTGGCGTCGGCGCACCGCCTGTTGCTGGTTTGGCACCTCGACCGCGAGCCCCGTTCGGCTCGTGTGCTGCGTGAGATCAACTCGTGACCTTTCAGGACCTCATCTTCAAGCTGTCGCAGTACTGGGCGGCGCAGGGCTGCCTGCTGCAACAGCCGCTCGACCTCGAGGTCGGGGCCGGTACCATGCATCCGGAGACCTTCCTGCGGGTGCTCGGACCGCAGCACTGGAACGTGGCCTACGTCCAGCCGTCGCGTCGTCCGGCCGACGGCCGCTTCGGCGAGAACCCCAACCGCCTGTACAAGCACCACCAGTTCCAGGTGATCCTCAAGCCGGCGCCCGACGAGGTCCAGTACTTGTACCTGCAGAGCCTCGAGGCCTGCGGCATCGACACCCGGGCCCATGACATCCGCTTCGAAGAGGACAACTGGGAGTCGCCGACGCTCGGGGCCTGGGGGATTGGCTGGCAGGTGCTGTTCGATGGGCTGGAAATTACGCAGTTCACGTACTTCCAGCAGGCCGGCGGCATCGAGCTGTCGCCCATCTCGGTCGAGCTGACCTACGGGCTCGAGCGCCTCGCGATGGTGCTGCAGAAGGTCACCAACGTGTACGACATGGAGTGGGCGCCGGGCGTCACCTATGGCGAGGTGCGGCATCGCGACGAAGTCGAGCAGTCGCGCTACGCCTTCGGGCAGGTCAGCCAGGCCCTCGATCAATTTGCCGCGTTCCACCGTGACCTGTTCGACCGTCATTTCGCGATGGGGCAGGCGCTGATTGCCGACGATCTCGTCCTGCCAGCGCTCGAGCACTGTTTGAAGTGCTCGCACCTGTTCAACACCCTGGACGCCAGCGGCGGTATCGGCGTCACCGAGCGCACCGCCTACATCCTGCGCGTCCGCCAGCTGGCTGTCGCGATCGCGCGGGCCTATGCCGGGGCCGACGTGCCCGCGGCCAGCGCCTGACCACGCCCGGAGAGGAATCGACCAACGGATGGATCGCGAACTACTGCTCGAGATCGGCTGCGAGGAACTGCCGGCGTCGTGGCTGCCGCAGCTCACCGAGCAACTGGCGCAACGCCTCGGCCAGCGCCTGATCGACTTCCGGCTCACCATCGACGGCCCGGTCGAGAGCAGCGCCACCCCACGACGGCTGACGGCGCACGTCGCCAAGGTCGCCGAGCGACAGAGTGACCTCGAGGAAGCGGTCAGCGGCCCGGCGGTCGCCGCGGCGTTTGCGCCTGACGGCACCCCGACGCCGGCGGCGCTCGGCTTCGCCAAGAAGCATGGCGTCGAGGTCGCCGACTTGGCGCGGGTCACCACGGCCAAGGGCGAGTACCTGTCGGTGATGCGCCGCGAGCGCGGCCGCGCCGCCGTCGACGTGCTTCCCGACGTGCTCGGCGCGACCCTGCGCGACATGGTCTTTCCCAAGCAGATGCGCTGGGATGCGTGGCTCGACGACGGCAAGGGCGAGTTGACGTTTGGCCGGCCGATCCGGTGGCTGCTGTTCCTGTTCGGCGGCCGGGTGGTGCCGTTCGTCATCCGCCGCAGCGCCGTCGCCCAGACCAACCTGGTGCAGGACGTGCGCTCCGGCGCGCTGACCTACGGCCATCGGTTCCTGGCGCTCAGTGGCCGGCCCGGCCGATCGGTCAAGGTCCGCAGCGTCAGCGACTACCGCACCCGGCTCGGCGAGCACTTCGTGGTGCTCGAGCATCGCGAGCGGCACGAGCGGCTGGTCCGCGAGCTGGACGCCCACGCGCGTCGGCTCGGCGGCCGGGTCGACTCGCAGCCGGCCCTGCTGCACGAAGTCGCCGACCTGGTCGAGTACCCCTCGGTGGTGGCCGGCGTCTTTCCGCCGGAGTTCCTGACCCTGCCCGACGAGGTGCTGACCACGACCATGATTCACCACCAGCACTACTTCCCGGTGGTGGATGACCAGCGCAAGCTGCTGCCGGCGTTTCTGGCGGTCACCAACCTCGAAGTGGAGCAGCCGCAGAAGATTGCCGTCAACTCCGAGCGGGTGCTGACCGCGCGCCTGCGCGACGCGCGCTTCTTCTGGGAAGCCGACCGGCGGACCTCGCTCGACGGCAAGCTGGCCCGGCTCGACACGCTGCTGTTCCACAAGGCGCTGGGCAGCTACGGCGTCAAGGCGGTGCGGCTCGAACGGCTGGCGCGCTACGTCGCCGCGGACGCCTTTGGCGGCACCCCCGAACAGGCCGACGCTGCGGCCCAGGCCGGCCGGCTGGCCAAGGCCGACCTGACCACCGACATGGTCCGTGAGTTCACCGAGCTGCAGGGCATGATGGGCGGCATCTACGCCCGCGAAGACGGCCTGCCCGCCCCGGTGTGGAAAGCGATCTATTACCAGTACCAGCCGATCGGGGTCGAGGCGCAGCAGCCGCCGACGGCGGCGCAGCTCGGCGACGCGGCGTTGACCTGGGCGGCGGTCTCGGTCGCCGACAAGCTGGACACCATCGTCGGCTTGTTCGCGGCCGGCGAGCAGCCGACCGGCACCCGCGATCCGTTCGCGCTGCGGCGGGCCGCGCAAGGCCTGGTCAAGGTTTTGGTCGACTTGCCGGAGGTGGCGAGCGTGGCCCGGCCGGTGCGGCTCGACGCACTGGTCGCCGAGGCCCAGCGTGCCTACCAGGACGCTGGGGTCACGGTCGCGGCCGAGGGCGTCGCCAGCGCGCTCGACGGCTTCGTGGCCGAGCGGCTCCGCTTCCTGTTCGAGCGCCGCGGGTACAAGGCCGACGAAATCGCGGCGGTGCTGCCGGACGGCCACGGCCTGGCCGGCGTCTCGCCGTTGTCGGTGCGGCAGCGGCTCGAGGCACTGCGCGCGGTCCGTCCGTCGGCCGACTTCGAACCGCTGGCGGTGCTGTTCAAGCGCGCCACCAACATCGTCAAGGACGTGCCGGCGTCGGCGCCGGACCGCATCGACCTGCCGGCGATTGCCGCGCTGCTGCAGGAGCCGGCCGAGCGGGCGCTGGCCGAGGCCCTCGAGACGCGGCGCGCCACCATCGCCACGGCGGTCGCGGCGGCCGACTACTCGCGCGCGCTGCTGGAAGTGGCGGCGCTGCGCCCCGCCGTCGACCGCTTCTTCACCGAGGTGTTCGTCATGGTCGACGACCCCACCCTGCGCCAGGCGCGCCTGGCGTTGCTGGCGGCGCTGCGTGACACGGTGCGCGCGATCGTCGATCTGTCTGCCATCGCGGGACCGCACGCCTAGTCTCGCCGTCACCACACGTTTCAACCCAGGAGTCATCGCGTACATGGCCAAGAAAGCAGCACGCGCTTCGAAGCGGTCGGCAACGGCCGCGCGTTCGGCGCGTCCCGCCGCCCGCACCACCACCCCGGCCCGCAAGGCCCCCGTCGCTCGCAAGGCCACGT